>JADHXR010000088.1 GCA_016782865.1 Phycisphaerae bacterium | reverse complement strand
CAAGATCTCTTCGGCTGTAACGCGTTTGTCTTCCATGACTTACCCCTTTGATAAAAAAGTAAAAGTATCACTGTTGTTCACAAGGTAAGTCATTGTAAATAATGCAGTTACGTAGCGCCAGTATATTTTTTCGCACACCGACTTAAGGGCACCTCTAAGAATTCATTTTGGCGGGCAAACGAATCTTTTTGATTCTGGACGGCGTCAGGAAAAAGCCGCCTTAGCTTCGGCTAAGGCTGATTTCCCTTCCTTGCCAGAATACAAAAATCTTCTACTTGCCGCTCGAAAGCAATTATTAGAGCTACCCTAAAGACGGCAAATGCTGCCTTGCGGGCCGAGATGGTATCCGGGAAAATTAAATCCTGCGCGGACTTGAAATTCCTCCAAATCTCGCTACTATCAGAATCAGTTCTTAGTTTTGAGTGCTTAGTTTTGACATGTTTGCTCAACTCAAAACTAAGCACTAAGAACTCAAGACTAATTTCGCGAAAGGCGACCAAGCATGGGAATCTTTACCAAAACGGCCGGATTCTTCAAAGAACGATTGGGCAAAACCAGGGACAAGATCAGCAGCTCGCTCTCATCCGTGCTCAGCCTGAGGCGAAAGATCGACGAAGACCTGCTCGATGAGCTGGAAGAAACGCTGCTACGCGACGATATCGGCGTCGAGACGACCGACAAGCTCGTCTCGGAGCTGCGCCAAGCGTATCGCGACCGACAGATCGCGACCACCGACGACGTTATCCCATTTCTCAAAGAACACATCAAAAGCTACTGGCCCGACCGCGACAGACAGTTGCACCCGGCCCAGGCAGGGCCGACCGTCATTCTCGTCGCCGGCGTTAACGGGACGGGCAAAACCACGAGCATCGCCAAGCTGGCGTACATATTCAACCGCAGCGGCAAGAAAGTCATCGTCGCCGCCTGCGATACGTTTCGCGCCGCCGCCGTCGAGCAATTGAGCATCTGGGCCGAGCGGATCGGCGTGCAGATCGTCAAGCACCAGAGCGGCAGCGATCCGGCGGCGGTAGCCTTCGACGCCTGCGATGCCGCCGTCGCCAGGGACGCCGACATTCTGATCCTCGACACGGCAGGGCGGCTGCACACCAAAAAGGGCCTCATGCTGCAACTGACCAAGATCCGCGACGTGGTCACGCGGAAGATTCCCGGCGCCCCCCACGAAGTGCTACTGGTTCTCGACGCCACGACCGGCCAGAATGCAATCTCCCAGGCGAAGCTGTTCACCGAGGCGATCAATGTCAGCGGCATATTCCTGGCCAAGCTCGACGGCACCGCAAGAGGCGGAATCGTAATCGCCATCAAAGACCAGCTCGATATCCCCGTCAAGTTCGTAGGTCTGGGCGAAAAGCCCGAGGACATCGCCGAGTTTGACCCTGGCACGTTCGTCGAGGCACTGTTTAGTTGTTGACGAGGAAGCCACGGATCATGGCGACGCAAAACGACCCATTTGGCAGAAACGGCCTTACAAGTCTGCTTCTGTTGCTTCTTGCAACCATGGGTCTTCCCGCAGCGGAGACGCCATCGGAGCCGAAATCGGTTCCGCGAATGCAGGTTGTGCCGATGCCGTATCACCAGGCATCGTTTCAGCGTGACGGCGTCGAGCTTGCGCGGTATCACTTCGGGCCCGCCCTTCACCGTCCCTTCCTGTTCCCTGTCATCGGTCCTTCGGGGCGGTCACTGACCCGCATGGGGCACCCGCACGATCCGGAATCGCACGGCCACCACAACTCGGTCTGGATTTCTCACCATGACGTCAACGGCACGAATTCCTGGAGCGACGCCGGCAAGGGGAAGATCCGCCACAAACGCATCGTTAAGTTTGCCGATGCCGACAATGGTGCGTCCCTGATCGCCGAGAACGAGTGGGTAAACGGTGCCGGAGAGGTTCTTCTTTTCGAAACGCGCCGGATAACGACTCTGCCGCTGGCCAAAGGCGAATGGCTCCTGGCGATTGACATGGATTTCAAGCCGAAGGACCGGAAGGTGACACTTGGGAAAACACCTTTCGGAATAATCGGCGTGCGCATGGCAAAGACCATCGGTGTCAGCGACGGCAGCGGAACCATCCGCAACTCCGAAGGAGCGGTCAACGAGAAAGAGGTCTTCTGGAAACGGGCCAAATGGGTCGACTACAGCGGCGCGATCACAAACGACAAAGTCGAAGGTATCACTCTGTTTGACCATCCCGACAATCCCAACTTTCCCACATACTTCCACGTTCGAAATGATGGTTGGATGGGGGCTTCTCTGACGTTCGACGGGCCCAGGGAAATTCGCCCGGGTCAAACCCTCCGCCTTAGTTACGGCCTGTATATTCACAGCGGCATCAAGCCAGCCGAAGCTATCAACGCCACCTGGCAACGGTTCACAAAAATCAGGCCCGCGGACGGCTAATCCGCAGGCCCGACTGATTTCATCCCAACGTCATTCCCGCGAAAGCGGGAATCCAGAGCCGCCTGCTTGCACTGTCTTGCGTCAGGTGCAGGATTGAAGCTAACCAAATCGAGGTTGACGTACCGTTAGATTCGTGGATAGCCGCCCAGGTACTCGGTTTTGGGCAGTTCACCCACCAGCGGCATCGCGTATTCGATGAACTCATCGGTTACGCCGTTGCCCTCTTCATTGATGAACTCGTCCGGCATGGATTTCGTATGCTCGGCGACATTCTTCAATTCCGTGCGGAACAACTCGACCGCGTAGTCCTTTCCGTCACCTGTTCGCTTGATCGCCACCGATCCGTTGTCCTCTTCCATTGCGAACCGAACCGCATGCCGTCCGCACCAGCGCGCCTCATCGACGTCCACCTGTGACTGCATCCCCGGATAGCTTCGCTGCAGATAGCCGAACGTGTCGGCCCGGACGCGCCCGACCTTGAGCTTACTCTTGACCTGACCTGCCAGGAAGTCCGCCAGATCGCCGGTTCCGGACAGTTGGATGTTGCCGTGAGCGTCCGTCTCGGCCTGATCAGTCAGTTTCTTGGCCCAGGTCACGCCGTCGTCGTCGCAAATTCCCTCGCTGACCGCAATAACGCAGCGCCCGAGTTTGTTGCAGACGTCATCCACGTCGCCGAGGAACTTCTCCATCGAAACTACTCTCTCGGGAACGTATATCAGGTGCGGACCGTCATCGTCTCTTTGCTTGCCCAGTGCCGCTGCGGCGGTCAAAAAGCCAGCGTCCCTGCCCATGAGCACGTCGATTTTCACGCCTGGCAGGGCGCGGTTATCCAGATCGTCGCCCATCAGGGCGCAGGCCTCGAATCTCGCCGCCGTTCCATAGCCGGGGCAATGGTCGGTGACCATCAGATCGTTGTCCACCGTTTTGGGGATATGGAACGACCGGATGTCGTAGTTGACCTCGTCGGCCATCGTGTTCAGGATATAGGCCGTGTTGGCCGAATCGTTGCCGCCGATATAGAAGAAATACCGGATG
This sequence comes from Phycisphaerae bacterium, assembly GCA_016782865.1. Taxonomy (GTDB): domain Bacteria; phylum Planctomycetota; class Phycisphaerae; order Sedimentisphaerales; family Anaerobacaceae; genus SG8-4. Next base: position 30,042 of record JADHXR010000088.1, on the reverse strand, counting down.
TTGCGCTTCTTGAAGACCTTGATGATCTTCGCACAGTATTCCTCGTCGGGCTTGTCCCTGCTGGTCCCGATCGCCGAGGAGGGCGATGCCGCCACCACTTGGAGCGTCTTGGCCGAGAGCTTGCCCAGATCGATGAAATCGTCCTTCACCATCCCCGCCACGGCGTGAACGGCCCCGTAGATATTCTCAATTTCCGGATGTTTCCGAGCCTCTTCGATAACGCCGACCAGGGAGGCGTTAATCACGCCCGTCGGGCCGCCGGACTGACCGACAACCGCGTTTGCCTTCGGTGCACTTGCCATTTCTGTAAATTCTCCATCAAGACTGTCATGTTGATTTCACGGAAACGAGATTATACACAGCCGGTTCAAAGACACAAGCACAATCAGCATTTGGTTTCAATTGCTTACTCCTGCTACTAACCGCTAAGTTCGCTTCAGAACGCTGAGATGGTCGTTCTTGTTTAGGATGGGCAACTTGTTGCCCATGCTGATCTTTCTATTCCTCTGCGAAATCTCGGTTATGATCTTTCATCACCGTAAAGAAATAAGTAACCTCCGCAGAATTTAGCCCGTTGATAATCTGTCATGTGATTTTCGGTGACACATCCAATAATAGCCCATCGCTCAGAACTCCGTAGGATGGGCAGGTTCTCCTGCCCATGCGGTTCATTTGCAGCAAGAAGCTCCTTTTCATTCAGCATGGGCAAGCAAGTTGCCCATCCTACCACTACGGCAATTCCCTGGAGGTCCCCCAGTGGCAACTCAAATGAACCTAAAACCTCGCGGAAAGAGTCAGATTCGTGGGATAAAGGACCGGCCAGAAATCCTACAAAACCAACGACCAGAAACAGAACTCCGATTGTGTGGATGACATATCTTGTTTTCTTGCTCATGTTCTCCGATCCATGCCAACCAGTCCTGTCGTCAGACTGCTTGTGGAATCTTGCGCGGCCTCGCTCACACAAGTGGCTTGAAACTGTCTCGTCCGCCGTCCACAAGACATAGCGTATAGAATGTGAGTCCTTTTGTCACCAGCAAGATCAATATTGATCTGTCCATTCTGGCGTTTGTTTCATCGTGAGAAAGGGCATTGATTGGATAGTAGTGGGGCAAACCCCACCCAACGTTTTCACTCGGCATCTTCTCATAATTGCGACAGATTCTGACGTAGCTCAGGCAGGTCTTTGCTCAGAATGTGCCAGATAATCTCAATGTCAATACCAAAGTAATCGTGCACTATTCTGTGTCTGAGCCCGACGATTTTCTGCCATTCCAGGCCGGAATGTTCTTCCTTGAAATCATCCGGTAGCCGACTTGCAGCCTCACCTATGATCCGAAGATTCCTTGCCACCGCGTCGATGGATTTCTGATCGCTTGCAAAGGTCTCGAACGACATTGCCTCCGTATATTGCTCGATTCTGTCTATGGAATCGCGGATATCGTCAAGCAACAAATTGACGGGGCGTTCAGACATAAACCAGCTCCGGTTCGATGAGTTTCATCGCCCTCGAATTGACAGCCCGGCTTGAGACGAGGTCGACGGATACGCCGAGGAGCTTCTCGATTGTCTCGGCCAATGTCACGAAGTCCAGACCTATCGACGGATCGACCTCGACAAGAATGTCCACATCGCTGCCCGGTTGCTGGTCTCCTCTCGCGTATGAGCCGAACAGTGCCATTTTACTGACCTTGAACCGCTTCTGCAATTCCGGTTTGTCCCTGGCGAGCATTTTCAATATTTCTTCTTTGGTTATCACCGCATTCGTTCTCCACGGAGCCGTTTATTTGAGGCCTTATTGTCCGCTATCCTAAACTCCTTCACCAAACGCGTCAACCGCCGTCTGGATCATTGATCCGGGCCCGGAAGGAGGACACGGTGAGGGCCGCATAGTTGCCCAGGAATCACCTGAGACCGTGGACCGGATGGCGGAAAGCCACTCGGAGCGATTTCTCAACGAAATTCTCTAATCAGTACGCAATTACCGCGCCGACTTGAAAATAGGTGGAGTCTCCGTCAAATTCTCGCCCTATGCCGATCGAGCCCAGGAGATTGTCGGTAAGCCACCATCCCAGCATAGCCGTAAAGTAGTTGGCCTCGTCCCCCACATTATCGTGGTTGGCGGATATCTTGGCCATCAGGGTCGGCGCCAGTTCAAGTTCAACGCCGATGCCCAGGCCCAGACCCACGTCCGAATCATCCTCCTCGGTTGCCGGACCGGTTACGTCTATGTCTTGGACCCGCAATCCGATGTTAATAAACGGCTTGACCTTTTCACTCTCGGAAAACGTATGCACCAGATCGGCCCGAAAAGACAGGATAGAGATTTCTACATCCTGCGAGTTTCTTACCCCGTCGGAATCCACATAATCAAGACCCAACTGAATGTCCTCATCCGATTCATGGCTAAAGTTCACCAGTATTGAACCGGCGTGCCCGTCGTCCAGATAGGATAGATCACCGTCCCCATAGTCAAAGAACGAATAAGACAGCGCAGTGTAGTTCTGTCCGAACAAGACCTTGGCGAGCGAAACCCGGGTTGTTCCCAAAACAACGGCCAACAGTACACAATATATTCTGACTTTCATATTCTCTGTATCTCCTAAAATGAACCAATAGCAGAATCAATGACCCTTAGAGCCCAATGCCGGGGCCAAACCGATTTATCTGACATTTCCCATTTGACTTTATAATCGGTGCTCCCGCAAGCCACAGTCTCAATAATACCACAATAGGGTGTAATCCGGTGACATCCTATCTATTTCACCCAATGATTGAACTCCTTTTGCGTCTCGCACAGCATTCTCTCGGCAGATGCGTCAAAACTGCCTCACTCAGCATCCACAAGATTCAGACTATCAAACGCGAGCCTGCCTGTCACTCCCAAGATCAGAATTGATTCGGTGGCTCTTAATGTTGTGCTTTCGACTTCTGCTCTTCTTCCTGGAGGATGCGCCAGAGGTTTCTTACGTTTCGCTCGTGCACTGCTCTCCTTTGACAGCCGACAAATTCCGGTTCGACGACTCAACTGCATCCATCGGCATCCGCACGGTCGATACTATCAAAGGTGAGTCTGCTTGTCAGCAACAAAATTAATATCCGAGCAACTGGGATCTTTCGCCTGGCTCACTTCTTCACGAGCGCGGCGACCCACCCGCCCTTGTACGGCGCCGAGATTGTTACAATCGCGCCGCCCTTGATGGTCTTGTTCATCAGGCGATAACCCCCGGCTGCCGACGTCTGCGTGGGTATGCCCATGGAAACGCTAATCCATGTCACATCGAAGGAGCCCGTTGCGCCGGAAAGATCGAGCCCGACGGACCCGCCATTCGTGAAATAGAGCGCGTAGCTTTCTCCGGGTTTCGCCGCCAGGTAGGCCTCGTTGCTCTCGCGGTCCGAAAGCAGACCCATCTGCGGCGTGATATCCCAGAATTTGATCAGGCCCTCCAGAATGCGCGCTGCCTTGATGCTTGCCTTGGCGAAGTCGTTGAGTCCGTTGCCGGAGTCTGGACGATGGAACCGGGCGCTGGCCGAGCCGCCGAGGATGTTTCGCCAGAATCGCTCAACACCATCCTCAGGGCCGCCCGTCCCAAAGCTCTTGTAGCCGCTACCATATATCTTGGTGTGATTGCTGGGGCGCGGGTGCGTTTTGTTCACCTGCAGCAGAAGCCACTGAAGACTTTCCCAGTGTGTCTGGTCGTAGTTCCGGCTGTTCACCTGCGAGATATCGGCAAACATGTAGTGCTCGGCGTCGTTGAAGATGAGCGAAGTATGCTTTGCTTTTTCGGCCATGAATGCATCGTCGAACATGTCGGTCGTGCAGACCGTCACACCCTTTTCGGCGGCCCTGGCCTTGATGAACCCAATCCAGTACTGACCCCATTGAGCCGGGGTGGAGGTCTCGTTGTCCATGCAGTAGAGGACATGCCCGTAGTCCAGGCTGTAGGACAGCATCTTGGCGACGAATGCCTCCTGATACATCCGAATGCGATCGAGCTTCTTACTATACCGCGCCATGCCTCTGATCGAGTGAAAGAAAGGCTGCAGGTCTTGGCCGGAATGCTTGGGGTATTCGGGGGCAAAGCCTGTTTGCTGGTAGGTGTAGTTCACGTTGTTGCCGGGATTCCAGGGGCTGGTCTCCCAGTACAGTGTAGAATAGTCGAAGCGGTCCCAGACCTCGATCTGCACGAAAATCTCTCGCTCTGCGGTCCACGTCAGCATGTTCTCGAAGCGCTTCCAGTATTCCCGGTTCCACTGATCGAGGTCGAACTTTCCGTCCAGTAGCAGCTTGTGTGGCTTGAGATCCTTGCCCTCCCGCTGGCTCATCGTATTGCATACGTAGTTGGCCCCGACCGCGTGTATCTCGTCGAGATGTGTTTTGAGGTCATCGAGCAGAAAGATATGGTCCGTCTTGCTTCCGCCCAACAGCATCACGGGCTTGCCATTGTATTGCCAGTAACGCGGGTTTTTCGCATAGGGTCTTATACTGTTGTCCTTGAGGTCTTCGCCCCAACAGGTGTGGCAGGCCGCCAATAGAAGCATCAAGTTCCCGAGACAGGTGATTTTGTGCATTTTGAGAAACTCCCTTCATACTCCACTTATTAGAAGATGGTTTGAGTCCCGGAGACGATCCGGATTGCCTTGCCCATTATAATGTCAGACGTGATGATTCTATCCAGTTGAACCCTTACAGTCCAACATTATCGCAAAAACTGTGGTCCTTGCAACATAATCGAAAGACGCCGGTCTGCTTGTCGCCAACAAGAGATTGATCCGCCAGCTATGTTTGCAGTGCTGTAGCAGTCGGCGTCAAGTGTAATTTGACCTTTTGTTTTTGGAAATTCGGGCTTTGAGAGTTCGAGATTTCTTCCGCAGCGGTACTGGCCAACGGACATCCGGTAGCGGCACCAGAGTTGGCGGATTTCACAACACCACTGCCAGGTGGTGTTGCGGTAAGCTTCTTTGACTTCTTCAGCGATTGCTTTGACTCCAGCCGATACGATTGCCGACTCCTGTGAGTAGTTTACGCGGATACATTCGTTCTTGTGCCGCCATTCTTCTTTAAGGCCGCCGAAGAAATAGTGGCCCGGGATTACCATGACGCCCCTGTTCTTGAGCCTTTGATAAAGCTCTGCGCATGTGATGGGCTGACCCGGAAACCAGAGCCACAGGAAGAACGCGCCTTGCGGTTTGTGTACGTGGAAGTCGATCCCGCCCAGTTCCTTGAATACTTGTTTCAGCACTGCCTGCGCTTTGTTTTGATAAAAAGGCTTGATAACGTCTCGGCTCAACGAGATGATCTCGCCGGTTCGGACCATGTTGGCTGCGATCGCCGGGCCTATGCCGCCGGGGGCGAGGCTCAGAACGGCGTTCACCTTTGAGACCATTTCGATTACGTCTGCGCCGGCGATGACAATCCCCGTGCGTGCGGCGGGCAGGCCGAGCTTGGACAGACTCATGCAGAAAATCGTGTTTTCGTTCCAGTCGGGTTTGACCTCTTCGAAGAGGATGTCAGGAAACGGCGCCCCGTAGGCATTGTCGACGATAAGCGGGATATCATTGGCGCCGGCGAGGTCACTTAGTCTTCTCGGCATCGGTCAGGACATTGCTCGAAGGGTTGGTTGGCCTCGATACGCAGATGGCGCCGATATCGTCGGTAATCTCAATCTTCTCGAAAACTCTTCTGCACCTCGGGTATGTGAGCGGGGTTTCCTCCTCCGAGCATCAGGATGTCCCGGCCACCCGCCAGGGCGATGCCTAAGTCGTCCATCAACTGGCCGATGCCCGATGTGCCTGTAATTTTCCGCCCGAATCTGGATATTTTCAAAATCTTCTATACCTCTACAGCACAACCCGGCGTCAGGAAATAGAGCCATCGTTTGACCGAATCGGCGCCCAGGATTGCGCACGCCGCCTTGCCGTAAAGCTCCAACTGTCCGCGATAAAGCTCGCTACGCTCAGTAACCTGCTCGCTGGTGACACGATCGGTTTTGAAATCTATAATAACCAGGCCGTCTGATGTGCGAACCAGCACATCAATTATGCCCTGAACGATTACAGTCTCGCCGTTCGTCTCGACAGATTCGCCCGTGTCCAGGGCGAAAGTGAAGGGCCATTCGCGCCAGATGGCGTTTGACTTATCGAGGGTCAATCCGCCCAGCTCGCCGGAGAAAAAGGCAAGTATCGATTCGGTGTCGATGTGCTCGGCGACGGTGGGGGCCATCGCGTCATCGGCCAGGAGTTTTTCTTTCGTCTTCTCAATCGCTTCTTCGGTCACCGGTTCGGCCAAATCAAGCTCGGAGATCACAAGATGAGTTGCCGTACCGATCAGTCGGGCGTCGGGTCTCTCACCTATACGCGGCTCGGCGGTTGTGAGAACTCGCGGCCGGCGTTCCAGCACGCCGGAATAATCGAACTTCATGTATTCATCGTTGCCGTGAGTCAACTGCGTGACAGAACTTTTCGCGGGCAAAAGCGGGGCGTTGCCGAAGCGATAGCGCCAGGCTAATGACTCCTTTATCTGCGCGAGCAGTTTTGATTCTGCTTGTGTTGGACGCGATTTCTTCGATCTTCTGCGAGCTGATCTGCGGCTCTTCAGGGCGATGACGAATTCGGAGAGTTCTTTCAAATCCGCCTGGCTGTGGAGTTCGAAGCTGAACAGATCATCGCCTCCAGCCCGCTCTGCCAAGTGTGTTTCCAGGGCATCGTGCAGGATCTTTCGATCGGACAGTCCGCAGAGGATCCATTCCAGGGGGCTGCGGCAGGCCCGAAGCTGCCAATCGGGAACCGGCCCGCCACCCAGGAAAAAGCCATTTGAGACGATCTCGCGGCATTTCGACCGTTTCTGTGACGCGGTTAGAACAAGCCTGTCTTTCGCCCGAGTTGTCGCGACGTAAAGAATACGCATTTCTTCGGCCAATGACATAGCCTCTTTTTGCTCTGCGATGACCTCGTGCGCGAGCGAACTGAGTTTACTGTTCGTTTCGCGGTCGATGATTTGCAGCCCGAGCGCCTCGTCAGCGTCGGCGAGGCAGTCCGCCTGCGAGTCTCTCTTGTTGAACTTGCTTTCAAGCTCGGCAAGGAACACAACGGGGAACTCGAGTCCTTTGCTCTTGTGTACGCTCAAGATGCGCACGGCGTTGCCGCCCGAGTCCTGTGGTTCGGCAGGGGCCCAGTCCTGGCCGACAGCCTGGAGCTTTTCAACAAACTCAACAAAGCGCGTAAGCGAAGGCGCGGCGGCGCTGCTGGCAAAGCCCTCGAACTGGATGGCCCGGTCGTGGAGTTTGAGCAGGTTGGCCCGTCGCGCCTGGCCGCTCGGCAGGGCCGAGACGAACGACAGATAACTCGTCTGCCGATAAATCCGCCAGATCAAATCCGCCAGATTTCCCCGCCGGGCGATTGTTCGCCATCCGTCGATTCTGTCAAGTATCTCTTTGAGCCTGGCGGCAAGCCCGGCATCGGTGCCGGTTTCGGAGTACTCCAGCACGCAATCGTGGAAGTCGCTTCGCTTATGTTTGGCTTCGCTGTGAATTCTTATCTTTGCCAGCTCGATGTCGCTTACCTCGAAGAACGGGCTTCTCAGCACAGCGGCCACCTCGATGTCACGCTGAGGATTGTCCAGAACCTTGAGCAGGCACAGCATATCGCTGATCTCGGTGGCCTCGAAGTAGCCCGCCGTGGCCTGGCAACTGACCGGTACGCCGGCCAGCCGCAAGACCTCGACATAATCGTTGGCTTTCTTTGCCAGGGACCGCATCAGCACGACGATGTCACGATAATCGACATCCCTCGGGGCGTCTTGCTCGGTGTCGTGTATCTGGAACTGCGGTTTACCCGTGTCGGCTCCGACCATCTGTCTGATACGCCTGGCGATAATTGCCGCCTGCCGCCTGCGGCCAGTGACAAGACTTGTTTCGTATTGCGCGTCACGCATATCGTATTGCGTATCTGTGTTGTCTGTTTTCTCTTCGTCGAGTATGTGGAATTCGACAATGTTCTCTTTGCTGGCCGGCAGATGCTCGGCTGCACTGGTAAGTCCGGGTCTCAACTGTGCCGACTCGTCGTAGTCAATCTTTGTGAAAGAAGCCGTCATAGTGCGCGAGAATATTGCGTTGACGAAATCGAGTATCCCTTTGGCCGAGCGGAAATTAACATTGAGATCGACACGCAAGCCGCCCCGGACGTCTGCGGGATCGAGCGAGGCAAGTTTCACCTGGTCGAGGAAAATGTCAGGCTTGGCGCCGCGGAACGCGTAGATGCTTTGTTTGCCGTCACCGACTCCCAGGATGTTGCCGCCGGGGCCAAGCATCCGGAGTATCCGCTGCTGGACCGAATTGATGTCCTGATATTCATCGACGAATATGTGCTTGTAACGTTGTCGAAGTGCCAGCGCCGTGGCCGAAGGTGACGGCTCATCCTGCGACGAACCTTCGCTCGTAAGGAGTCTCAGAGCGTAATGCTCGAGGTCGGCGAAATCCAGGCAATTGAGCGTGAGCTTGGCCTGGGTGTAAAGCTGATCGAATCCTTTAACAAGCTCGACGAGCACTTTCGTCTGCAACGCGACCGAATCGCCGAGCCTGTCAAAGTAGTCGGGGTTTATCGTCGCAAGCTGAGAAAGCTCTGCGAATGCGTCGATGGCACCTCTGGCTGTGCTCTGGATGAGTGCCGCCGTCGATTCGCCAAAATCCTTTGGCTTGGGCGTTGTGGGCTTGTTGAAATTCCTTATCGTCTCGGCGCACTTGTCCCAGTCGCCGGCTTTCAACATCTTGACACATTGCGCGACAGGCTCAACGTGACTTTCTTGCAGCTTTAGGGCCCAGCCGGTATCACCGCCTTCGGTTTCGACGAGCCTTTGGCAGTGGTCGAGCCGGCTCAGAACGCTCTGCAACCTGGCGGCGACGATTTGTTTCTGTCTTTCGTTGAGTTCAGGGGCCGGCCGGGCGGCCCTTTGGCACCATCTCTCGCGCGAAATTACGCCATCCAGGAGATCGCTGAGTTCTGCAATCTTGGTCAGGAAGCCGTCGTTTGTGCGCAGATCGCGCCGATACAACAGCCTTTCGAGGTCGGCCCGAATGTCACTCTGCTGCCAGGCGCGGTCGATTGTTCTTTCTAAGACCTCAGATTTGAGCAGTTTCTGCTCGTCGCCGTCGATCACGGTGAACGCCGGATCAAGGTCGAGTCTGTAGAAATACTCGGTGATGAGCCTCTTGCAGAACGAATGTATCGTGCTGATATCGGCGCCCTGGAGCAGGATGAGCTGGCGGCGCAGATGGCTGTCTCGCGTTACGAAATAAGCCTGCCTCAACTGGTCTGCTATTCGCCATCGCATCTGCTCAGCGGCGGCTTCGGTAAAAGTCAACACCAGCAGGCACCCGACGTCGGGACATATCGATTTGTCCGATACGATCCCGGCACATCGGCGCGAAAGGACGGCGGTCTTTCCCGTCCCGGCCGAGGCGGTGACCAACACGTCACTGCCGCGAGCGTCGATAGCCCGCTTCTGCTGCTCGGTCCATTTGATCTTCTTCTCAGCCATCGCTGGCCCCCATTCTCTCGAGGGCCTGGACCTTATCGACCGATTCCAGGAAATTGTAGTCGTTTATCTGCCAGTCGAATCGGCAGGCGGACTTGTACTTGCAGTAACCGCACGGCGAATTCTGGCTCAAACGATACGGTCTGACGCTGATCTGGCCCGAGGCAATGTCACCGGCCAGTTGGATTATCTTTTCTTCGGCGAATTGAAGCACCTTTTCAAAATCGACTGCTTTCAATGCTCCCCTGTTCGAGTAGCTCCCGTATGGCTGGCCGTCCTTAGTGACGTAAAAATTGTAGAACTTGCTGTCTTTGGAAGCCTCGCTGTCAAGCTGCTGAGCGAACCGCCCGTCGAATATGCCCTTGGCCTTGTAATCGAAGCTGTCGGCCTTCTGCGACAGTTTGCCGAGCGTCGTTTTAGCGGGGCTCACTTCAATCGGCATGTAGAAGGCGCCTGCCACATTCTTGGCTGCGGCGCCGGCAGTGTTGCGAACCGCCAGCATATAGATCGGCAGTTGCATGTCCAGTCCGTGGTAGAACTTGGGCCAACTGAAGGAGGTGTCTTTGCGCTTGTAGTCGAAGACAATGGCGGTCTTTTCGCCGTCTACGGTGGCAATGTCCAGCCTGTCGATCTTGCCGTCCACGGTCAATACGCGATTATCTTCAAGCGAAAACTCACACTCGGCGAGCGTGTCGCGTGCCTCTTTGACCGTGCCGAATGAGACTTCCGATAGTCTGGGCCTGAAGCTTCCCGCCCGCACCATCTCTGAAATCGCGAGGACGCAATCTTCAAGGATTTGCCCGGCGGATTTTATGACGAACTCGTTATAGCCCCGGCGGCTGACGAAGTTCGATATGAAGGAATCTTCCTTTATCAGTTTTGTTATTTCCTCTCTTAAGAGCCTCACAAGCTCGTCATCATCAACCGTGGCAAAGTCTTTGCATTGCGTGTTGATCCGCCTGGTCAGAGCATCCAGAATGCGATGATAAAACCGGCCCAGGTCCAACGGCTCGAACTTGAATTCCTCCCGCTCTCTCAGTTGCAGCGTGTATCGTGCGAAATGCTGATACGGGCAGGCCGCAAAAGTGCTCAGTCGCGTCGCCGAGCTCCTTATCCGGCGGCCGAAGAGCATTTTGACAACGCCCGCATCCAACTGCGCACTGTTGTCGTAATTTATCGCAGAAAGAACATCCGAGCCCAATTGCCCAAGCTGCTCATCCGAGCAAATGCTGTCCAACAGGCCTTGGTAATCACCCTTGGCCACGAGACTGTCGGAGCCAAGTGACGTGCATAGAAGGTCTGCAAGCTCGGGCTCGCTGCAGGCCTTTTCAATGTCACTCTTCTCGCTCGCGATTGTCTCTGGCCTTAGGTCTTCGAATAACGATTCGAGATCGCCCATGAATTGAGAGCGAGGGACAGCGCTGCCTTTGTCGTCTGCCGAGGGGTATGTAATACACAGAAATTGCGAAGGACGGGTCAGCGCGATGTAGCCCAGGTATTGGCGATCGGCAAGGGTCTGGCTCGACGTTGCTGCCAGTTGGAAACCCACCGATTCGGCGGCGATGCGGTCGTCGTCGGTCAATATGCTGTCAGAGCAGATCGGCACCGGGAATTGTCTCTGCGTGGCGCCTATCAGGAAAACGGCTTTCAAATCGGGATGCCGGCTTCTCTCGATGGAGCCGACAAGGACCTGGTCCAGGGTAGGGGGGATGAAGGCCAGGGTCAATTGCGAGAAAGCGGAGTTGACGATGGCGAGATAATCTTCGGCCGTCATTGTCCGGCCTGCAAAGACCTCGACAAGCTCGTCAAATATGTCCACGAACTTATTGTAGAACTGTTGATGCTCGTCCGCAGCCGCGGGGTCTTTCGTCTCATTGGCGCGGCTGATCCAACCGCTGATTGTTTTCTTGACGCAGAGAGCATCGAGGAAAGCAAAGATGGCGCGGGCGAACTGCTCGGCGCTGACCGTCTTGCCCTGATTGTCGAGAGGGCAGAGCCGGTCCTGCAGTTCGAGCAGAGGCCTGCTGATCTGGTGACGAATGCGGTCTATTCGCTGCTCGTCGAACCGCCCGCTTTCGGGGGCTGCGAAACGCCATTGTTTGTCGCTCTGCCAATCCCGGGCAGATATGCCGAATGCGAGGCAGTAGTTCTCCAGCATGTCAACCTCGCTGCGTGGGGTGGCTGCGAGATCGGTTTTGAGATAGGCGAAGATATCGGCGCCAGTAAAGCCGGCAGTTACGACCTGCAGGGCCGATGAGACAAGCTGGATAACGGGATGGTGGTTCAGCGGCCTTCTCTTATCGATAAAGAACGGAATGCCGCAGTCGTCGAAGTAGGCCCTTATATAATGCTGATAACTCTCGATGTCAGACGCTATGACTGCGATGTCACGATATCGGCAGTCCTTGTCCCTGACCAATTCGAGTATCTGCCGTGCGACGAATCGGACTTCCGCTCGCGCATTCGGCGCCGATACGATCCGAATGCTATCGGCCGAGTCAATCCTGGGCGGCTCAAGCTCAAATATGTTACACTCGATATGAGCAAGCGGCCGGCAGTGAGAGAATCTGAGGGCTTTTTGAAGGATTATCGGCTCGGCCAGCTTGAGCTTGTTTTCCTTGATTGTCTCTACAAGGCTGGCGTACGTTCGTTCGGTCGGACCGAACAGACTAACCGCATCGGACTTGCCGCCGACAGGGTTTGCCAAGTCGATTCTCGAAGGATCCAGACACAGTGCGATCTGCGAATCGCCGGCCACCTTGAGCATCTCGGCGAGGATTGCATGCTCGGCCGTAGTGAATCCGGCGAAGCCGTCGACCCAGAGCCTGGCGCCTTTGACAAAACTTGCCTGTGTCACCGCACGACAGGCCCGGGCAAGTTGAAGATCGGGATCGACGAACTTGCCTTCGACGAACTCCAAATACTCTCTGAGGATCAGGCCTATGTCGGTAAATTTCAAAGCAGCCAGGCTGTTGCGTTCGTCCTTCTGTAGCTCGCTCAGAAGTTGGTCGATGTCTTGGGGCGTCTTGGCGTACTCGTGCAGCTCGGCGAGCGTATGCGCCATCTGCCGGGACAGCCCGGGCATGGCCGATGACGATTCGAAGATTTTCAGCTTGCTCTTGTTGTCGCGCAGAATCCGGTGGACGATCATTTGCCGGCCGATGCGCGAAAGGACGGGCCTGGCGGCATTCTTGCCCGACAGCAGGAATTGCAGACGGTCGAAGGAGAGCACATTCAATCGGCTGTAGCCTGCGATCCTCGAATCAGCCAGAATCGCCCGCTCGGCCTGATAGGTAGCCTGCTCGGGAACAAGCAGGATCAACTGTGGTTGGGCGGACTCCGAGAGCGCCTTGACTATCGCCTCTATGCAATAGCTTGTCTTGCCCGAACCACTTCTACCGAGAATAAATTGAACCGCCATAGAAACCGTCCCTGCCTTGAGATTATTCCTTTTGCCGTTTTTACCACAATAGCCGGCTGTTTTCAATTATCGCCCCGGATTTACCGGGCAGTTCGTGACAGATGCATTGGGTCCCGGCATTCTGAGGGTTGCGTTTTTCAGGAAGATCCGGTATTACAGGACAGTGAACATCCAAGGGATGGGACCATATTGATGGTAGATGAGAATTCCGGCTCATACAACGTAGATACTATGATCGATCGAACAAGACGCCTGTTTTCAAGGCAGCTACTGTTGGCACTGGTGGCCCTGGTCATGCTGGGCGGCACTCGCGCATGCGGCGAGACTTTTTCATTTGCAGTCATAGCGGATCCGCATATCAGCGGCAGGGCGGATCGCAAAGCGAAACTCACGACCGCCGTCGACTGGATAATCAACAACAGGGCCGGCGAGGACATAGAGTTGGTATTTGTGGTAGGGGATATCGCATGGGGCGGCTCCAGAGCGAACAGAAACCTGGCAGTCGCAAGGGGAATACTCGATCGTCTCAATCAAGAAAATGTCCTCTATATTCCCATAATAGGCGATAACGAAGTTGAGTACCGATGTGAGAAAGAATTCGAAGATACTTTCGGTGAGCAGTACAAACGTCTTGGCAAAGTTCTTGCAGACTGGCGCAAGGCGCCCACCCCTGTTAACGGAAAGTATCTTCAGAATTTTTCGTTCAATTACAAAGGTTGTCATTTCGTGTGCTGTGATTTCAACTCCAGGCAAGCCGGTGCTGAGGGCGGAGAACTCCACGACTTTGCGGGCGGCAGTTGGCCCTGGTTCAAGAACGATATCGAAACATGCCCGAAGGTCAGGAAGGAGAGCATTGTCATCGTGACACATATCGGGATGTTTCGCACGGGTGTTGGATTAGCCGACCAGTATCTATTCGCGCAGGACGACATGACCAAGATCAAGCATTTCCTCAATGGTTACAGAGAATATGTTGACTCGAACTATGCGGGCCACATTCATCAAAATTGGCACGCATCGGTATGGACGGGCCTGTTCACAACGATCTACCATGTCAGGGCAACGGATGAAACATGGCATTGCAGGCAATGGCCTGAGGATAATAGCCAGGCGACGACTGTTAGAGTGGTCCGCGTAGACAGCAATGGGTCTAAAATCTCTTACAAGCAGCATATTCGAAACGCCGAAGGACCGGATAAGAGCAGAGTGAAGCCGCGATAATGTATTGATCAATGCAAGTGTTTGGGCAGGCCGACTTGCGCAATCACGCCATCTCGAATTTTCCTTGAATGTTCTGCCGCCGCCCCTACAATGTTTCCGAGGGCTTGTTGTAGCAGTCCCATTGGTAGGCTGTGTCTGAAAACTCGATCTGGCTTCGAGCGGCTTGTTTTCCGTCTGGACGATGTCCGGCTCCATCGACGATACAGCCAATATCGCCTGCTTCGCCGTCCTTGCCAGACGAAAAAACGCTCGCTCTCGGGCCGACGATGGAGTTTTCTGACAAAGCCTAATAGAGTAATTGATTTAGGAAACACCGATAACATGAGGACAAATATCCTTTTCGCGGCGATCTGCAGTGTGTTCATAACCGCTCCCTCAGCCTTTTCAAGAGACGTTTCACAATCTTACGACGACCGTCCATTCTTGCAGGATTTTGCAGAGAAGATACCTCTTTGCGAGGAGCTGGCCGGTGCCGAGTTGTCGGCTGTACGCTCGGATAGAAATGGCCGCATCCTTGTGTTGTCGGACAAGGGGCTGCTCGGCGTTCACAACCGAGAGCTGGTGCCGGACCACCTGTACAGGCCCATTCGGGACATGCAGGTAAAAAGCATGGAGACCTATCGCGATCAATTTATTTACCTGACCGACAAGGCTGTCCTGAGCAATGCATGGGCGGGCAAGATCTATGCGCCTCACAAGATGCCCGATGCCGGTTTGTTTGAGATGGGACGTGACTTTGATTTTCTACTGGCCGGTGAAGGCACTCTGGCTTATTTCAGCAAGGCCAAAGGCCTCGAGGCAGTGAAAGCGGCTCAGACTCAGGCCAGGCGACTATTGTTTGACCGCAGGCGCAGCCGGTTTTTCATTCTGTTCGATAACCAGATATGTTGTTACGTTAGCGGCAAGAAGTGCAGAAGAATCTTCGAGGGTGAGAATCTGACTTGTTTAGGATTGACAAACAACAACCGGATTCTTGTCGTCGGTATTCGGGACGGTTACATCGAACTGGATGCCGGTTCATTTCGCCAACGATCCGGCGTGCAAAGAAAATTGCCCTGGATCGACATACGTTGCGTCATACAGGTCGGCAAGGCTGTGTGGTTCGGGACGCCGAAAGGGGCCTTCGCTCTGCAGCCCGAAGGTCGGATCGACTATTACGCCTCGAAGCGCTGGCTTGTGGATGACGATGTTATCGACATTTCGAAAGGTCCCGGCAATTCGGTGCTGGTTCTCAGCAGCAGTGGATTGAGCATCATTCGCTTTAGAAGAATGACGCTTCAACAGAAGGCGGTGCATTTTGACAGGCTCACGCGAAGCCGTCACATCCGGCATGGCTTTAACAGCGGGCTTGCCATGAGCAAGCCGGGTGATTTATCTACGGGGACACTTTTTGACAGTGATAACGACGGCTTATGGACGGCGATGTATCTGGCCGGCGAGCTTTACCGTTACGCTGTCACTAAGTCGCGGGACGCCTTGCAGAATTGCTATGAGTCCTTCGAGGCGATGGAGCGTTTGTCCCATGTCAATCACATGAAAGGTCATCCGTCGCGGTCTTTCGAACGCGCGGGCTATCAACTGTCGGACAAATCCCGCTGGCAGCCCGCGGCCGATCCGAACTGGACCTGGAAGGCGACCACCAGCAGCGATGAGATAGTGGGGCACTTTTACGTGTACAGCATTTTTGCCGAAGAAATTCCCGACGGGAAATGGCGCGACCGGGCGGTCACTCTGATGGACGACATCATGGACCATATCGTGCGAAACGACTGGTACCTTATCGACTATGACGGCAAACCCACGCTCTGGGGCAAATGGAATCCTGATTACGTCAACGGATTTCCCAAACAGGTGGGCGACCGCAGGCTCAACTCTATTGAGATCATCGCATTCCTACAGACGGCGTATCACTTTACGGGCAAGAAAATCTACAAAGACAAGGCCTTCGAGCTGTTTGAAAAGCACGGCTATCTGGACAATATCATGATCCCAATGTCCAGAATAGGCCGGGTCCCCGGCATAGACCTGACGACCGAATGGAATCATTCCGACGATGAGCTGGCCTTTTTGTCTTATTGGAATTTGTACAAATATGCCTTCACGGATGAACTGCGAGAGAAATACCGCCGCGCGATCATGGACCACTGGGAAGTCGAGAGGCCCGAGAAGAATCCTTTGTGGAACCTGATTTATGCCATGACCGGGGCGGACGAATTTGATCTGGAGCAGACTATTTGGAGCCTGAAGGAATTCCCGCTGGATACGATCAGTTGGTCTGTGGCCAATAGCCATCGCAAGGATTTGGAGTTCGCAGAGCCGGATTTCCGCGATCAAACCACAAGAGAGGTCCTGCCGCCCGATGAACGTCCCATGAGCAAGTACAACGGCAACGCCTTTCGCCTGGACGGCGGCAGCGGCGGGCATCGCGAGTACAGCGGCGATATCTTCCTTCTGCCCTATTGGCTTGGGAGGTATTTGGAGGCAATTAAATAGATGTCAACATGTCACGGCTTGGCGGAGCGAAAGCCGAATTTTGGCATGAGTTAGGATTAGATCGAAATGCTCAAAGTTGTAAAGTATGTTCTCAATTTCGAATGGCTGAGCGGTCTGTCGATCGGCGCCGCCAAGAACGTCTTTCTCGTCTTGTTTGTTCTGATAGGAATTCTGGTGCTGTTGATCCCGAACGATTACATCTATCAAGGCGTAAAGAAACGCCGATGGTGGCTCAACCTGAAACTATGGGCGCTGGCCGATTTGGCCCTTATCTTCTTCACGTACTACATCTTTTGAGAGGACGCATCCTCCATAAGAATCTGTGGGCAAAGAGGACGCAAGTTTTCAGCTATTCGACCGCAGCTACTGCGCGCATGGTCCTTAGCTGTCATATGCCTTGCAAGCACTGCGCTGACGCTGCCGGGCTTGAGTAGTGCAAATTGAAGATGCTGAGTTTGAGATGCTCGTTGTCCTGGCATCAACCTTTAATCTACCGACTTTCCATCATCGTGCATACCTCGCACACCCCCGCTCAGTCGTTCTTAAGCATGTTTACAATTTGAGGATGAAGCTGACTAGTCACCGTTTCAAAGGTTGGTAGCTGTGGAACTATATTGCCCAGCCACTCGTCCCA
Organism: Phycisphaerae bacterium; assembly: GCA_016782865.1. Lineage (GTDB taxonomy): Bacteria > Planctomycetota > Phycisphaerae > Sedimentisphaerales > Anaerobacaceae > SG8-4. The sequence goes on along the minus strand of JADHXR010000088.1, from coordinate 12,741 downwards.
TGTCCTCTCAACGTAGGCCAGCATCTTCATATCGAAGAAATCATCTGCAACTTGAAAGTCCACATCACGAACCTGGCATTTCTCTCTAAGCAGCGGTGTGAATCCGCTCAAATTCAAGCGGTCTTTGTAGGCACCCAGAATACGCCAAATGTCATAGTAATCCCGTGCCCGTGATCTGGCCCACCCGCGTTCTTCGAGCTTCTCCTGGTGCTGGAGAATAGCCCGTAGCTTTTCTGCGATAATCTCTTCAAGGGTGTAAACCTGCAATTCCACTTCAATAGGCTCTCCGTAGTCGTGAATCACTGCCCGACGACAAGGGGTACATAATACCTTTTCGTCCACAGCGATCTCTACGAGTACCCGAGTCTGAGGTCGTCTTTGCCAAGGCAATTGTGCCCTAATGGCAAAAGCTTCTTGGCCACCAGGGTGCGGGTCCTTCTCCGTGTAACGCTCCCACTGAATCTGCACCGGAGCATACTCATCGACCATCTTGGCTGCATCCCGACATACGGTGCTAATTGCAGTCTCCATTTCCTGGCCCAAAGGTACTCCTGGCAGACCTGAGAAATCCAGGTCTTCAGAAAACCGATAGTTCCCGAAGTAGCATTTCTTTAGGGCAGTTCCGCCCTTGAAAGCTAATGTTTCACACAGCGGCTTGTGATTGCCGATAGCAGCGAGAATCCAAGACAGCAAATAGTCGCGTTCCAACACTGCCCAGCCCATGCCAGTATCTCTTCTTGCCTGTTCCAGGCGTGTGCGTAGGGGCCTCACGGGTGAACCTTTCCGCTTAGATTTTCCTGAATCATCCAATGTCGATTATATGGCCCATCACGCGGCCCGGTCGGATCGAGTTTGCTGTATCCCGTTACCTTTACCTGTTCTAGTGCTGTCAGCGTGGAAGGTTCAAGGCCTGTATGCTCCAGTATCCAGCCTAGTCGCTTGGCAGTGGCACTATCGAGTCGCAACGCATAATCGATAATCTGATCCAGGCTGAGTCGATCTCGTGCCACTTGGAATCCATGCAACACTTCCGCAATACCGCCACAGTATTGTGGCATCATGAGTCCATCGACCAATGTTCGAGCCATATCTGTGAACGTGACACGCGATTGGTCTACCCATACCGTATCAGTCCCAAAGAACCGCTCCGGCTTGATGCGAATAAATTGATATACAGTATCACCGACGCGGTATCCGGTTCCGCTGTCTTTTCCCCCACGCGGTATCCACTGGCCCGATGTGGTCGTGATAAACACCTGGTGCGGTATTTGATCGGTTAATTCATAGTGATGCATGGCAGAGAAGTGACTGATCGCTGCAGGGTCCACCAGGGCCATGCCCACTTCAAACTCATGAGCAGGTGATACGCCTGGAATAGTAGAGGAAAGGGTGTACAGGCCCTTTCGTAAACGTACCAGCCACCCTGTCCGTGCCAGATGATGGAGAGCCTGTAGCACATATCCCTTCGAGAGCCCTACCTCCGGGGCAATCTTACGGACATCCTCCGTTGAGAAGATGCGGAAACCCTCTGCTGCCAGCCGTTGGACTAGCTGTAATGCCGGTGTTGCTCCAGATGGATTTACTTGTGCCATTATTCGATATTATCGAATAAATCATTATTAATATCCACAGAAAATGGGGAATTTATTGCGAAAATTCGAAATTTGCGAACAAAGCACACATAGAAACCATTTCGCCAACGGAAACATACCACTTTTTGTGTGGGTATAGGATAGAAGGGAAAAGAGAAAATCTGTATCAGGCGATACCAAAGCAAGACTTTAGCTGGATAGAAGACCTTACAAAAACACGCCCGGCAGGACTCGAAGCTGGGACCTACGGATTAGAAATCCGTTGCAGTAAAAACACAAGTCCAGATAAAACAAAGACTTGCGAAACCTCCAAAACCCCGTTGACACCCCAGTTGACACCTGAATCCCGAAAAGAGGGTGAAGTTGATACCCAGAACCTACCGGCTGAACTTGCTGAGATCGTAGCTGCTTGGCCCGAATTGCCGGAGCATATAAGACAGGCTATCAAATTCTTAATTAAGGCCTAAAGAACCACTACTATCAGAACCGCCAGTATTATTAAGCCCATCTTGGCCAGTGGTTTCCTTGTTCTGGGGGGCACGAACGGCAGATGTCCCGTCTTCTTCTCCTTTCCCCGAATCTCGGAAAGCAAAGTGATCATTGACTATCGTGAGGTTGGCACATCAACCTCTTTGCTGGGCCGGTAGTTCATCTCAAATGGCCCAGGTATATCTGCTGTGGCCTTGAAAGGCCCCTGCACATTTGAAGGCTCTTGCCACAAGAGCGAACAGGTGCCTCCTCACCCATACTTGAAGGCAAAAGTCTTGTTATATGCCTGGCTTTCATTCCAGACCCTAAGTTTTGGCGGTTGTGGTCGTGATCCGTTGAGATATACGTATGCTTTCCCGCCACTTCCATCTGCAATAACATGCTTGAAGCTAAAGCCCGATGAGGTTCTTGTGACAGCGAGTGTGCTTGTGATCCGATCGTCAAACTCGACAGCAGTCTCCTTTTCTGTGACGATAACTTGCTTCCGGAAAGGCATTACTTTCAATTGCCAGGAATTGCCGTTGGCCTCTTTGGAGTCAATTGTCCAACTGGCAACATCATATCTGCCCAAAGGCAGCGGAACTGGTTCTTCCTGTGGCCGGATGACTATGGATACGCTGCCTTGAGTCAGAGTGATACTGGTGGTTTTTTGTGGCAGCGTAATAGCTCCAGTGCCTTCCCTCTCCGCTTTGGAGAATGCAGCACATTGAATAGCATCACACTGGACTTTGGCCCTGTGGAGCGTAGGAAAAGACTCATAGAAGTGCTTAACTGGATTGCCATTAAATGTTACGGCCTTGAGCCTTGCCAAACGGGACAAGGCAGAGATGTCGCTGATATGATTGTCATGCATTGTCAGGTCTGACATATTCTGCATTGATGCCAGTACCGATATACTCGAAATGCCGTTTTGGTGAAGATGAAGAGTCGAGAGCCTTGTCATCTCGGATAGAGAGGAAATATCTGTGATGTGATTGTCGTTGATCTTCAGAACTCTTAAACTAGTCATTTCTGCCAGCGACGATATGTCGTCAACATTATTATTTGAAATCCAGAGCAACTCCATGTCCTTCATCGAGGCCAAAGCAGTGATGTCATCAACTTGATTGAACTGGAGTTCCAGAAAATCAAGCTGTGTGAGTGATGACAACGGGAAGATGTCTGATATCTGGTTTCTGTAAAGTGAAAGCTTCGGAAGGTTCTTCAAAGAGGATAGCGGAAAAACATCACTGATTTGATTGCCTCCAAGCCACAGGAATTGTAGATTGCTCAATCCTGACACTGGGGCCAGATCACTAATCTGATTGGAGTATAGCGATAATCCGGTCAACTGTTTCATTCCTGAAACAGCGGAAATGTCTCTAATCTGATTATTGAATAGGAACAGTCTGTCGAGATTCCTTAGTTCTGATAATGCTGAAATGTCTGAAATATCGTTTCCCGAAAGCCACAACTCCTTGAGTTTAGTCAACTTTGACAAAGGCGTGAGGCTCGTGATTTGATTATTCCAGAGATTCAAGTGGTTCAGATTCTTAGCATGCTCCAGCCCTGTTAGATCGACAATTCCGCTATTCTTTGCTTCAAGTTTCGTTAGTCTCAACATTTCTGAAGTAGTAGGATTTGAAGTGCCTAGTATCTTTTCCACAACATCTTTCAGACTATAGTCACGGAAATCCACACGTTCGCCAAAAGAAGTAATCGAAAAAACAAGGATTAGAGACATTGTCGTACTGGGCAATGAAGTTCTTCTCATCTTAAGACTCCTTCATTCGAGATAACATCAATGACAAAGAAACACTCGCGGACGGTCAAAAACGGGCCTGCCACGCCAATAAGAGCTACGATGATTTGGATTCTGAAGCTTTTCTTTTCTGCCGTGCCCATTCAGGCACCTCCCTGGAAAGCCGCTCAGCACTTTGCCTCTTTGGCTTAGAGTTCTCACATCTTCTACGGAATACTCCAAACCAGGAACCCGACCAGGTACACGACTTGGCCGTGCCTGAAAATCGACAGAGCAGGTGTTCCACAAGTCAGTTCCTCAAGGCTCTCTTATAGGGTGATTGTACGGCTACTTCTCCCGCCATGTCAAACTGAAATTACCTCTTTTGATCCATATAATGAGTAAGTATCCGTTCGCCACATCGTATCCCACCCCTCTACTCACTATTCTCTTGGCTGAGAACATTCTAAGCGGTGTTAGGCTTGATTGTCAATTGGCCTGTTGGTTAGGCCGATCTGTAGGGGCATAGAAAAAGGGTCGCAAGTGGAATGCTCACCGGCCTTCAGTCCTTGCCTTTTGATCCAGAATCCCTGCTCATGTCACTCTTTTAAAAAGCCGAAAAGGGTATTGGAGGAAGGTGGACTAGCTATATAGTCCGACATCCCTTCATATCAATTTGACTGAAGCCTCTTTATGCTAGGAGGAATAATGATTACTGAGTTCAGAGATATCGATAATCTGAGTCCTGGGGACTTTGAGATCTTTGTTCGAGAGGTCTTCATAGCGGCAGGGTGGAAGGACGCTGTAATTACACGCGTTGGCACAGAATACAGGCATGGCGACGGTGGAGTAGATATATTCGCGTATAAGGCGGGAAGAAAGTGTGCAATCGAAGTTAAGCAAAGGAACGTTTCTACTGCCGTTGATGTGTCAGCACTTAACCAATTAGTGACGGGGGCACAACTAGCCCGTGCTGAAAACAAGATATTGGTCACTAATTCCTACTTCACATCCGAAGTACAATTTAGAGCGTTACGATTAGGTGTTGAGTTAGTTGATCGCGATGAACTTCAGAATCTATGGGTAAAGAAACATTCCGAAATTGGTCGAGATATTCGACCTAGAACATATCAAGAGTCTGTAATCTCTGATTGCATTGACCAGTACCGTAGTGGCAAAACAAAACTCCTTATAGAAATGGCAACCGGCCTGGGTAAAACGTATACTGTCGCTCTTATCATCAAGAGATTATTACAGATCTCACACACTAGGTTAAGAGTCCTGCTTATAGCCCATCAGGTTGAGATACTACTACAGTCGGTAACGGCATTTAAAAACGTATTTGGCATAGGCAATTATTCATTTTCGGCCTGTTTTTCTGGGGCCGAGCCGGAAGACACCGACTTTGTATTTGCGACTTTCGATACTTTGTACAGTCAAATACACGCACTGCAAAAAGACAGTTTTGATCTGATTATTGTCGATGAGGCCCATCATACACCCGCTCGAACATACTCTGAAGTTGTCCAGAACTTTCATCCCAAATTATTAATAGGATTAACCGCGACACCGTACAGAATGGATAACATTAACGTCCTTCAATATTTTGGGGGAGCGGAAGGTCATATTGGCAAATATGACCTGACCTGGGCATTGCGTCATAACAAGCTTGCGTTCCCAAAGTATATGGTCATGCTTGATGATCTTGATCAGAACCGTCTAAATCAGTTGCAGGCCGGACTCAGCGTTAGCGATTTGGATAGGCGATTGTTTTTACATAAAAAAGACGAAGAAGTTGTCAATATAGTAGAACAGACTATTAAAGAAAAAAATATAGCCAACCCAAAGGGCATTGTCTTTTGCCGAAGTATTGCTCACATGAAACATTTAATTCAATTCTTTAAAATGGGCTCGGCTACAATGGTTCATTCTAAGATGCTTGACCAAGAACGCCGAGATAACATAAGAAAGTTCAGGGAAAATGCTTTTCGCTTTATATTAGTCTGCGACTTATTTAACGAAGGCATCGATATACCTGAAACAAGTTTGTTGTTATTCATGCGATACACGGGGTCAAGAACAATTTGGCTTCAACAGTTGGGGCGAGGCTTAAGAAAAACACCAAATAAAGAGTATGTTCACGTTCTTGATTTTGTCGGCTCATTAGACCGTCTCAACGACGTGAAATATCTTCAGAAGGCCATAAAGGAAGTACCGCTAGATAAGGGTAATTGGGAGAAACCACCACGTGACAATGACCGACAGCCATTTCACGATGCGACACTTGAGGTCACATACAACCAGTCAGCCGCACAGGTACTAAAGCTTCTTGATGAGCTGGAATATCGTCTTAAGTATAGACAAGCGATGATAGAGCAATTGCAATCGTATGTAGATAATAGCGGAGAGATACCCGCTGTAAATGAAATTGAAGATCTACTGCATGACGTGACGTGCGATCAAATATCAACCCACTTTGACTCATATTTTGGATATCTCATGGCGGTGGTGCCTGATGAGATTAACAAACAATCATATAAGGATCGCATTAACTGTTACGTTAGTGATTTCATTCAAAGATACAGCGTCGTTCCATCGAGAAAGGCTGTGAGCTTAGCTTTCAAATACAAGAGTTTAGTTGAGCTTTCTGAGCAAGATATCATCGGATTAGTTGGAAACACATTTGAGCCTGAGGTTAGAACGACCCCGAATTCCCTTTTATCTAAAGTGGAACATATTTCAGCAGATCCGCCAAACCACTTGGTTCAAGCAATCGAGACAAAGCAATTGGATGGTGAACAAAAGGTTATTTTACAAAAATATGCTGGCAAAATATCATCATCAAAAGATATAGAAAGATTGCAGGATGAGGAGAGAGCTGAAATAAAATGTCATTTCATTTCAATATTTTACTTTTTGAAACTGGTTAAGAATGTCAGTCCTTAAGATGCTATCGAATGTTGTTTTAGATGTCATATATCGCCAGATACCCTTGGATGCTATGTCTTTGCCAGAAGATCTAGACAAACTGGTGAAGATTATATCAAAAAAACGTCTTGAAAGTAATATTGATCCAGGAGCAGCGAGCACTCTCGATGATATTATGGATTTAGATGAGACTATGTTTGCAGGTAGCCCTGGAGTTGATCAGGCCGACGTACTGCTTCTGCATAAATTCAAAGAACGGATTCCTTCTATGCTGCCCATGTTGGAAGACGCATATAATCGGCATCTTGATTTGAACAACATTAGTGATGCGTCGAGCTTCTATGATTTATCATTTTCGGCTTTAGCCGTGTCAAAAGAATACGAAAACTTGTTAAAACGAATAGCGAAACTGAACGCAGACCCTGCGTGCCCGTTTGATATAGAAGAAACAGTTAGAGGCATAGCTTCTTTGGATGTCAGTTTATTCTGTCAAGTGCGTGCTATTGGAACCACCTATGTACAGTCACTGATTAATTTGCAGAGCGAAATACCTGCAATTGCTGATGGTTACAAACCGAGAGAACCTGATAGTGACAAGGATGAATATAGTGAACCAATATTTGATTCCAGCAAGATTCCAGAGGTTCCTTATGAGCTTTCATATTGCTTCTTAAACAGAAGCCAACTATTGCCCGCCCAAGTGCGTTTACTGGGCAAATTAGAAAGGAATAATATTGATCTAGATGTTGCTAACTTGTTAGCTCTAACCCCAGATAAACTAGTTGGGTATGGAGCTTTTGGTGAGAAAACCCTCAACCCGTTAGCATCTCTGCAAAAGCGTATTATTAAAGAACTTCATGATATTTCAAGCGGATTGTCAAAACTAGATGGAACTTGCAAGTGTTTGCTAGTGACTTCAGTTTATTATGATATATCACTAGATGATTTAGACAATATTTTACTTGATGATGTAGAGCAGTATCTATTATCTCTTGATGAGCAGAAGCAAAGTATAGCACTGTCACGATGGGGTTTTCATGAAAAGAAAGTCAACTGGTCCGAACTTGCTAAGCAGTTTGGTCTCACACGCGAAGCACTGAGGCAGAGAGAGATAGGAATAAACAGAGATTTGGCTAAGAGCATTAGAATCCACCCAAGAGTTTTAAGTCAAAATATACGGGAAAATATAACATCGAACCTTATTTATTTGCTACCCAATCTGCGCGATTGCTTTGACACACACTCTCTCTTTTTTAATTTTCTTGAAATCTTATGCCAAGAGAAGCAAAACAGCATACTGAATATTCAAAACCCTAAAGTAAAGCCCAACTTCCTGGACACGTATTTCTGTGAGAATAGATCGCATGTCAGCAATGACGCAATCGTATCTGAACTAACTTCAGGCTACGGTTATAGTAAAGCTCTCGCCCTAAGTGTCATCAGGACGCTAATAAGTATGTCAAGAATAAGGTTAGACAACAGCCAAATCACCCCTATTAATTTGGGCAGAAAAGAAGCAGCCGCTCATATACTCTTAGGGCATCCTAATGGCTTACCCTGGAAGGACATCGCAAATATAGTAAATAAGTCAGGCTTTTGCAAGACAATAATTAATGGAGATAGATTTGGTGTCTACTTGAACTATTCGGATTATATTTATCAATGCGGTGTAGGCAGTTATAAGCATGTTAAATACCTGAGACTGGCTAGCATTGACATTCCATCTATAGTTAATGAAGTTGTTGAGTATTGCAAATCAAACAATTTGAGTTCAATTCATCTAAATGAGTATTATTGTCAAGCAAGTAAAAATGTTAGATCCATTGATTATTTCGATGTGAGACATCTTATTCGCACTTTCGGTGGTGAATATGGATTGCATTTTAGCGGTAAATCTGGTGTTGATGCAGTAGGCTTAATACCCAACTTTAAGCGGGTTACACAACAAGACGTCATTATGAGCATAATGAAGAAATCAGAAACGGCATTAACCAAAAGTGAAATTGCAGCTAGCCTCCGAAGCAAAAGTATAGCCCATGCCGCAGTTATCTTAAAGAATATGATAGACTCTGGCGAAATTGTGCGGGTAGATCGCATGATGTATACGACGCCAGAAAAGGCATTTAGAAATGTTGACACCGAAAGTATATTGTGTTTGATGGATGATATATTAATTGATGAAGATCGTGCGGTTGAAGCGGACATCTTCAGGTTAAGAATAAATAGGGAGCTAAATCTTAGCTATCCAAAGTATTTCTATTCAGCGCTTGCCTATCACCACCTTAATGATTTTGGGTGGAATAAGGTTGGTAACTTGATTAGCTACAAAGAAATGCCATATAAAAACCTTGCGGATGCTGTGTTAGATCTTTGCAACATACAATTAACTGATTCTGCAAATATAGAAAGATTAAGTCGAGAAATATTGATAACGAATGAAGTAGCTTTAAGAGCAATTTATAAATGGAAGGGGTCATTGGTCCCAACCGGGTCTCCCAAAGAGAAACACGGCTAATACTTTCCTTTTAGACCGCTCTGAGTTAGGCTACACCGACTGGTACACTGGATTTCAGGGACGAAGGAAGCAAGAACGGATTAGGCTATGTTCAAGACTGTGAAAAACCGAGTATGGGCATTTGATGCGGAATGGATACCTGACCCGGTTGCGGGTAGACTCCTGTATGATTTGCCGGATGAAGCACCTGATTCGGATGTCCTTGGTCACATGTGGAGAGAAGGAGGAGCCACTGATGAAGACCCCACGCCGTATTTGAAGACGGTTGTATGTCGTATAGTCTCCGTTGCTGCTGTAGATAGATTGGTTTCAGATGGCAACACCAAGTTACATTTGCTGTCACTGCCCCGTGATTTGAATGATCCTGAACAAGTTTTGGAAAGAAGTGTCATAAGCACTTTCTTAGATAAGATCGGCCAGTACAAACCACAATTGGTAGGTTTCAACTCAGCCTCTGCCGACTTGAAAGCGTTTATACAAAGAGCCATAGTCTTAGGCATTCAGGCCAAGGGCTTCTGTACTCGTCCCAACAAACCGTGGGAGGGGGATGACTATTTTGACAGTCGCAATAGTGAAGCGAGTATTGACATAAAAGATGTTGTCGGAGGCTGGGGCAAGGCCACGCCGTCATTGAACGAAATTGCCACTCTGTCGGGTATACCGGGCAAGATTGATGTTGACGGAGCGAATGTTGCGTTTCTCTGGTTGGATGGCAGATTAGATGACATTGTGGCTTACAACGAATTCGATGCTCTGACCACATACTTGGTCTGGTTGAGGGTGGCACATTTTGGCGGGCACTTTACAGATCAGGAGTACGAAGTTGAGCAACAGTTGGTCAGAGAGCTTATCTCATCAGAAATAGAAAATGGCAAAATGCACTTGAAGAAATACCTTGAAGAGTGGGATCGGTTGAAAGCAAGAATTTGACAAATCGACACGACAATTGATACTCATGCTCAACTGTCCCCCGCCATCCGCTCGGCGATTGTAGCCATTGTCAGGGACTCAAACGGCTGAGTATGTCTGGAACAGCAAACGGCTATCGTAATTTTGGAATGAGAATCAAAAATTCGCACTCAAGCCAATGAGGTGATATTCACCAAATGCATTGTTCCTAAAGAATGAATAAGTTGGAGCTATGTAAATCCCTTTCCATTTACGAACTCTGTACTTTGCACCCACCACAAACGAATCGAAGGCTGATCCGTACCCAAGGTTCACTTCCACGTTTGAAAAAGGAACAACGTTCATTCCTACCGAATAATCCGCCGTGCCGTCGTGGTTCAATATGATGTCCCCCCCCAAATGAATCCTTTTGTTCTTGTAGGACAGCCCGGTGCCGAAGGATCTTATTTCTTCCCTCTCATTGTCCCCAGTCAAGAGCTTTGTGCCCGCAATATTCATGAAACTGAAACCAAGCTGATATTGTGGATTGATTCTGTAGGTTGCAGATAAATCAAAATCTGCATATTCTTCTTTGTCTTCACTTCGCACTATATCTCTATGTATCTCTATATTGCCGCCTCCATGATCGGTCGTCACTTTCCTGATCGCGGAAGGTGACTGTACCTTTTGCGAGATGTACTTGGCTGTCAATCCAAGTGACAGATCGTCTCTCAGTCTTTTTGATGCTGAAATAAACATCCCTAACTCGTCAGTTTCAAAGGATCTGGAAGCGTTCTCATTTGATTCAGTCACTGCTGTACGAGTTTCTTTTTGACCTAAAAATAACAGGCCAGCTCCCAAACCGAAACCGTCTTCTGATGGGAGACACCCACTAACTTGATAGTATCTTTGCCAATCGCTGTGAAAATTGTATTGGCCATAACGGGAAAAGGAAATCGCCGAGGAATTAAAGAAAACTGAATCAGCCATATTTCGGGTTGGTGAAAATTGAAAACCGACGTTCCTTGTCATTCCATCCAATGCCAATGACAGAAATCTCCCATCTATATTTGTTTTAGGACTTACTGACTCAATATCAAGAATTTCTATCACTTGCGGCGGTTGCTGACGGACCTTATCATCCGTGTCGTCCCAGGCGCCGCCTACACCAGCTACCCCAAATCCTATCCCGGTGCCCCAAGCAGCAGTTGCCCAGTCCCAGCCCAGGAAGCTAAAGGGACCCTCGCCACTTTGTACAACATGGGTCACTCTTCTTTCTGGCTCCCAGTCCTCTACAGGTCCCATGCCTCCGTTTGGATCCTTAATTGCAAGCAACCGTTGAGGATACTTACTTCTAAACAAATGCTTGCGGGATCTACTCTTCAATAACTTTTGAAGATACTCCACAGCACTTATGCATTGATCCTCTTCAAAGAGTTCACAAGCCCTGCCAATTTGCAGTCTCCCAATTCTATACGTATATCGCCTCTTTCCCAAGTATTCAACTTTTGCCCCATCAATGTACTCTACCCACCAGCATATAAATCCGTTGTAATCGCAAAAATACATCATCAGATGTTTGTCTATAATGTCATTGTATGGGAGAGTAATTTCGAAATATCCCGTGCTCCGGGTAATGTAACTCGATTCGAGTCTGTCCTTGAAAACGACAACTATGCACTCGGCCGGTCTATCAGTAGGATCATCTTTCTGGTAACACGCCACTGTTCCACAAATCGTTATACTTTTGCTCCTTGAAAGTGATTGGCTTGGTAAGAGAATTACAAAGCTCAGTATAACAAAGGCGTAGTACGTTTTGTTCATTCGACGCTTGCCTTCAGTCAGCTTACTCTGATTTCACTTTCATCCATATCGTAACTGACACTTCTTCCGAATCGGTTTTTATATCCAGTTTTGCAGTTCTATATTTCGGATGTTGGGCTTGTACGACTATCTTGCCGGGAATCCTGCTTCTTATATTGTCAATAATGAATTTCCCCATATTGTCGCTCTCCCCTCGAAGACTTTCGTTATCAACGGTTATGAATCCCTCCCCATCCGTTATCAAAGCATCAGTATCCTCGTCTCTCAATTCTCCTTCCAAAACTATTCTTGGCAGTTCTTCTCCTTCATCTGTTAAATTCGGATCTACTCCCACTGTAACGCGAGGATTATCGCCTATTACCGCCGTCACATCTCCTGTTATAGGGCCAACGATAACTACTTCGGGAGGAGGCTCCACAAGGGCTTGTTGTTCTTTCGCTGAAGCCAAAACAAGTGCAAGTGCCGTACACGCAATTGTGGCTATAATTCCGGCTATCCAATGAATGTTGGGATTCTTCCAGAAAGGGATTCTTGTTCTTCGAGCTATACTATGAACATAACAGTAATTTGAACCTTCATACCGGTAATTCCTGCAATGCTCTTTTTTCCGTGAACGGCCCTTGCACCGGATATTCCCTTCGGTATTACTAGTCTCAAAACAAGCGTACTCTGATGACCGGATTGCGTTAGTTTTGCCAGGCAACTCATGGGTAGACTTTCTTCGATACGATCGCCTGATCGCTTCGGCTAAGGATATTCAATTGTGTTTGGGTCATTCAAATCTG
>JADHXR010000222.1 GCA_016782865.1 Phycisphaerae bacterium | reverse complement strand
TGACATGGTATCGTACGAACTTTTCTTAAATACCTAAAGGAGAAATCATGTTCTTGAACAAATTCATTCTAACATTTGTTACTTCCTCTATTCTGTTGGTTGCCGGCGAAAGCGGAGACATGTCGACAACCGCTCGTGCTTTGCAAATTGGAGTTGCCACGGTCGATATTACTCCGCCACTGGGGATGCCCATGAGAGGATACGCCTCACGAAAAGAACTGTCCAATGGCATTTGGGATCCTCTATGTGCTAAATCAATCGTTTTGGATGATGGAAACAACTGCACTTCTTTTGTTGTCCTCGACCTCATTGGTCCACCGCCCAAAGACGTCTGCGAACGCATCCGGCAGAAGGCGGAAGATGAATTGCAGGTTTCTACTGTTCTCTTTTTGGCAGTTCATACACATGCCGGTCCGGATCTGAAGCCTGATCTTCCTTCGAAAGAGAATCCCTGGCTGCCCACATTGGAGAAGAACATATATGACGTTATAAACATTGCTGCTTCATCGAAATCTCCTGTAACAGTTGAGATAGGGCACGGTTCGGCAGATATCTCATACGACCGACGTGTGGTCAACCCGGATGGGACCGTCAAGATGCTGTGGAGCAATCCGGACAGAAGAGAGAACACTCCCGTCGATCAGACTGTTGGCGTCGTCGGTTTCAAGGGAATGGACGGCAGGTGGATTGCTATTCTCGTTCATTATGCGTGTCATCCGGTGGTTTTCGAAGGCTCGAATCTAAAGTACTCTGCAGAGTTTCCCGGCGTTATGCGTAAATATGTTGAGAAACATCTGGGTGGTACTTGTCTTTACCTGCAAGGCGCCTGCGGCGAGATTAATCCATACGACAGGCCGAAGGAGAGTAATCAAGATACATACTCGAAGATGAGGCAGACTGGAATTGCATTGGGTAAGGAAGTTATCCGTATCGCTGAGTCAATGAAGCCAGTTAACGAGGATACACTCATGTTGAGCACGTCTCAATGTGTTGCCGAGTTGAAATATCGCTATGACCTAAGAGATGAGAAAGTGAAAGAGTTCTATATTGAGCAGCGCGGGAAAGAATATTATGAAGAATTGATCAGAGACCGTCCCTCGGTTATTAAAGCGGAAACTCCGATAGTGTTATTGGGAGAAGAAATTGCCTGGGTAGGTTTCCCGGGAGAATTCTTTGATGACTTTCAGATTGCTCTTCGCAATCGATCACCTATTCCCCACACTTTCTTTCTGGGCTACTGCAATGACGTCTTTTCGTACTTTCCTACAATCCAAGCTGCTTCAGAGGGTGGGTATGGTGCGATCTATTCCACCTATGTTGAAGTTGGTGCGGGAGAACGTTTAGTTGACAATGCTGTGATCCGTTTGCATACGATGGCAGGGAATCTAAAACCTCTCCCTGAGCGATAACTGGAGTGTTACGCAGATCGGATAGACTGACGAGTGCCTGACACGCTGCTTGAGAAAAGAATGCAAGAGTGTTCAGAGGCTGGCAGCTCAAGAGAGTTGGCCCTTCCATTTTTCGACAAGTGCATTGAAAACGACGCAAACAAAAGATTCCTATAAAATATCTGGTATTCGGCAAAAAATAGATGTGGGTCTCTACCCGAAGTGAGCAAAATCAGAGTCTGTGGAGTCAAAATGGCGACACGACCAGTCAAGGAAATGCAACGTTTTGTGGGCGATGAAATCAGTGCCTTTTAGCGGTGACATGTCACTCTGTTATAGCTTCTGTTTACGGCAGTTTTGCTCGCCATTTGTCAGCTTCTTCTGGTTTGTTCCAAGCTTCGTAGAGTGCTACTTGTCTGGAAGAACCATTTTCTCAAAGCCAATGTATTCTGACCAAATAAACTGTCGACTCGAACTCCCATCACCTCTAGGCAACACCCGGTCAGCTCTCAAATTGCCTCTGCAATGGCTGATCAAATTGCATTATCTATAGGCAGATCAAGCTTCTCTGGGATAATGGACAGGTCAAGTCTTGATTGAATCCCCGAATCACTAGGTGATATCATGAAAAGAAACCCCACTTCCACAGCCTCTGCCTGCCTTTGGTTGTATTGTCCACATTGTCTGCCGCAGAAATGGCCTATCAACTCTGGCAAATCCTAGACGCCACCGGTATCAACGGTGAACTCGTAGTCCACCGGCGGATGCGCCTAGGGACGGCCCGCCGGCGGACTCAGCGCCAGCGAAGCCGACCTAATACCCGGCCTGGACATCAGTGCACCCGCCGCGGAAGATGCAGCGGCGTACATCAAGTCACTCGGCCGCCACGGCGATGTCTCAGTCGGGCAACTCACCGGCGCCAACCTACCTGATCTGTATTACAATGGCTCATCAACCGGCAGGACCCGGCCAGCCGCACCGGCGGCCTCAGCCGCCGTCAGAGCACGATTGTAGAGCCGAAGTTCATCAATCAATCCATCGAATTGGCCGCTGTTATAGTCACCTATCCTGAAAGTCACGGTGTCCGTCGTCTGGAGTGTTCTCGGCACATTCACCACGAGCCTCCCGTCGGCATATATCTTCGTTCTCGTGCCGTCGTGAACGTGAGTGAAATGGACCCATCTGTCCTGAGCAGGACAGACGAAGTCCGCGTCATAAGCGCCGCCCCAGTACTGAACCCGCCAGTTGTTGTCGGTGTCCATCGTTCTCAAACAGAAGTTCTCCCCATTACTGTAGTTTCCGCTGGTAAAGATACCGCCGTTGTTGAAGCTGCGGGTGAAGACCCACACCGTGACGGTTCTCGGCTCATTGCCGCCGATTCCGAGTTCCGAGGGCGTCTTGAGCGTATCGACATAGGTCCCCGCTCCGTCGAGGCTGATTGCCTGGCCAATCTTGCCGGGGAAATACAACGGATTGCCCGTCGGAGCGCCATTGTTTCCCCCGACGCTGTCATTGGTATTGCCGTCAAACGCAAAGTAGGCGATCAGACCGGCCGGATCGGGCTGCACCGGGGTGACCTGTTGACGCGCCTGGCTGTAAAGCCTGATATCGTCAAGAAGCAGAGTGCCGGTCGCACCGGGACCTTGAATGCCTATAGCCATACTGGTGACACGGCTCAGGTTCGTCCCTATCGAAGCCAGGTCGATGTTCCACACCTGCCACGGACTTCGCGTCAGGTCACTCGTGCCTCCGTCGTAGTTGACCCGGACACCGTTGACTTTAACGTACAGTTGTCCGGGCACGTTGGCCGGGTCTCCGAGGAACCGCAAGGACAGCGTGACAACACCATGCGCGGTCCAGTCTTGCGCCGGGTTAAACGTGCGCACCACTTCCGAGACACCCGCAGTGGCGTTGTTGTACTGGAACGGAACGGACTTGGCGCCGCTGTGCACGATGGCGCTTTCGAGGGAGGCGCCACTGACGTATCCCATGGTCGAGCCGTTCGCGGCCGGATTGTCAAACCCGTCCACCCACGCAATGTACACGAGATTGCTGCCGGGCTCGCCGGCGGGAATGTCGTTGTAGGACTCAAAATCGTCGATCAGGACGTAGTCGGCCACAGAGAAGCTCCAGAGGCCGCCTCTGACGATCGAACCGTCATTGGCAACCTCATCGACGCGCCAGTAGTAAGGCCCGCTGTTTGTTGTGATGCCTGCAGGGGCATAGGTGGTCCCCATCTGACGGCCCTTATAGACTCCGGTCGTGTCGGAGGCATCTGCGCCCGCGATGGCATCTCTGTCCGTGGCGAAGTAGACATCGTGCCGAGAAGCGCCGTCGCCGGCGGACCAGCTAAGCGTGCTCGCCACGTTGATCCCAGCCAGCGAACCGTTGCTCGGACTCGGGGCCCAGGCTAGCCGCGGATCACCTCGCATAACCTGTGTGATCTCTGCCTGAGTCAAGGCTCTGTGGTAAATGCGAATGTCGTCAACCTCACCCGCAACCGGAGAGCCGCCGCCTCTGGCCCCGTCGAATGCGGTCGCCTCAGAGTTGGCTCCTATGAAGCCGAAGCGAGTGTTTCCGCTGCCGTATGTCTGGCCTCCGGCAGCCGAGGGCTCCGGGGCGCCATCGATGTAGATGGTCAAGAGTCCATGGTCGAAGACGCCTGTAACGTGGTGCCATTGCCCGTCGTCGACCCGTCTGACGCTGCCGTAGTCGATCTGACCGGAACCGGTCATGACGTCCCAGCCGACCTGGCCGGTGCCACCGCCACTGCCGTTGATCTCCAGACGATAGTATTCATTGCGGTCGAAGGAGACTATGTACTGGTCGCCTCCGCTTGTTGTCCGGACCCATGCACAGACAGTAACTTCGGTCAGGTCCGAGGCTGCGTACCTGAGGTTCCGGATCGCCCCGTAGCTGCCAATGCTAAGTCCGGAGTCACCCAGGACACCGGTTACCCACTGCGAGCCGACAAGTGTTGCATGATTGCCATGGCCCGACCAGTCAAGCGCGAGGTCTCCGATTCCTTCGTCAAAGGTCCACCAGGCGACAGGATCGGGATCGCTGTGAAGGGGTATCTCCGGCATGGTCTTGAAACTCCACACATCGCCCTTGACGGTAGTCGGGGGATTCAACTCATCGACACGCCAATAGTAGGTCTTGTCGCCCTCGAGCGTGCCGGGTGTGTAACTCGTATCTGTCACAGGGGAACCGGCGGGAGCATTGTTCACATCATCAAAACTATCGCCGAAAACGATGTTGTGCAGCTTCGCGTTCAAACCGGGCCGCCAGGTCAGAGTCAGATCGGCATCGACATTCTGCGCGCCATCGGCCGGGCTCGGAGCGTAAGCGTTCGTGGGCGGAACCGTGAAACTCCAAACCGGACCAGCCCACGGGCTGTTCGGATCGGCGTCGTTGACCTCGTCGATTCGCCAGTAATAGGTCGTTCCAGGGACAAGACCGTCGGGATATGGATATCCGGGGAAGCCGGCAATGAGCATCTCATCGGTCCGGTTGCCTCGGAACGCTGCTTCCGTACCATCATTAACGTCGTCGAAACTGTCGCCGAAATAGACGTCGTGCGAAACGGCGAAGTCACCCGCTCGCCAGCTCAAGGTCGCCCATGTCGCCTCGTGGATGGCGCCGTCCGCCGGATTCGCACGAGAGGCATAAGGAAATCCTTCAATGCCTCGCATGGAAGCCTGAATCTGGGCATCCGTCAGGGTATTGGCGTAGATCTGGACATCGTCGATGATTCCCTGAAACCACTGATTGTTGTTCCATTGACCGATACGCGTCTCACCTGTAGCCCCTTGGTATGGAGCCCCGGCATCCTCGGCCACCTGGACTCCATCAATGTAGATCCTCCTGGTCGGACCATCAACATCATACCAGAAAGTAAGGTGATACCAGTTGTTGTCCAGGATAAGCCCGCCGGCGGTATTGAGGTCGTTACTGTAAAACCCCATGCGCACAGCGCCTGGGACCGGCCCCGTACCGCCGGGACCCCCGATTCGAAAATGCATGCTCAGGTTTAGCGATCCGGTCTGGACCTGGCCGAAGACAACTTGCTGCGCGGTGTAGAGCACTGGATTGATCCACATTGTGATAGTGAAACTCTGATTGTCGAACGGAATATGCGGGGCGCTGACGTAAGAATTGGAACCGTTGAACTGTATCGCGCCGCCGTGCTGGCCGTCTACCCACGTCGCCCCGCCATTGAGGGTGCCGTCGTTGCCGTTGCCGCTTGAATCTACAGCGGTGGTTCCTGATGCATCATCGAACTTCCACCAGGCCACGAGTTGGGCTGAGGCGGTTCCCGCGGCGCTCAGGACGGCGACAGAAGAAATGATATAGATTAGTTTCCTCAACATAGTAGTCCTCCTTACAAGAATTCAGACAATTGTGCTTTGGTCATACGCTAAAGCTGTCAACATTGGACGTTAGTACTTTGGCTTCCACCCGGCACAATTCTGGCGGCCCCAGGCCACCTCCTGTCTTCATATGCCCAGGGTGGGCGGTTAGTCAAGGATGCGACTTCCACTGAAAGCATCGCTGGAATGCAGGTGCCGGCATCTTGAGGCACAAAACCATTGTCAATGAGCACTGCACCTCATTCATTCGACCTTTTGGCCGGGCATGTTTACGAGATATGACCAAGAAATCCGCCCACCCAAAAGGCCGATAATCCAGAGATTCTGCATTGTTTATCCCACAATTGCGGGCCCAAGGTCAAGAAGAATCTGTGAAAGTGCTGTGAAAGCGTACCTTTGAGAACGCCCCAAAGCGACGGTTGTCGCTGATCATAGAGGTTACCTGGTGCCTCGATGAAGATCTGGTGACACTCGCTTCGTTAGATCCGATGTGGACCGTCCAAGATCTGATTCGCCAGTACGAACTGACGCCGCACCGTGACTATGTCTTGCGGGCCCAGCGGTAGCAGGACAAGTCCAGACCGGAAGGCAAGCCCCGTGAGCAAAGGAAATTCACATCGGCCATTGAAAACTATACAAATAGAAAATTCCGATAAAATTTTCGCTTTGAGGCCAAAAATGGATGTCCCTATCTGCTCGAAGTGGGAAAAATCAAGGTGTGTGGAGACATTTTGGTGTCAGACTTTGTGTGTGCCGCAGCAAGCGGCGTTAGAGATGGGAGTAGGCCTCCCGCAACCGGCTTGCAGGCGCAGGTTGCAAACCGCCATAAGCGGCTGTGGTCAAGAGCCATGGTCGTGAGCGTTATGGAAAAGGTGCTTAGAAGCATCAGGTGTGGATCAAGAAGACGAATACAAGTGAACCACCGTTTAATTGTCGAAAGTCATAGATGGGGTCGAAACTGGGGATTACAAGTTTTCCCAGGACGAGTCTGGCGGATACCTGTTTACTGGCCAGGCGGCGCCCGGCATAGAGGTGGCGTGAGCTTGATCTGGGCTCTGACGTTGAACTGCGGGAACCTGTCGCAACGATGTTAAGAGAAAAAGCACAAGCAAGGAAATTGCGAGGCTGATAGTATCGAGGCGTTGCACAGGGGCGGGCAAGTCCGTAGTAGCGTTGAAGCTGCTGTAATGGCAGCCGAGCAAAGGGACTTGGTCATTCAGCTACCGACAATCGACCAACTGTTTGACAGGAGGAGTCATTGAACGTAGCAAAACCATTTGAAATCTCTAAGAAGCTGGTATGGCAAGCATACCGGGAGGTGAAATCCAATGGAGGTGCCGCTGGAGTAGACAAAGAATCTATTGAGGCTTTCGAGCAGAACCTGAAGGACAATCTCTATCGACTCTGGAACTGATTATCGTCCGGCAGTTACTTTCCGCCGGCTGTCAAAGCGGTTCCGATACGGAAGAAATCGGGAGGAACCAGGATACTCGGAGTTCCAACTGTCTCCGATCGGATCGCGCAGACGGTGGTGAAGCTGGTCCTGGAACCGATGTTGGAGCCAGTGTTCGATGAGGATTCTTTTGGTTACCGCCCGGGCCGCTCAGCGCATGATGCGGTTGCTGTGACCCGGAAACGGTGCTGGTATTACGACTGGGTGGTAGAGTTTGATATTCGCGGTCTATTCGACAATATCAGGCACGACTTGCTGATGAAGGCATTGCGCCATCACTGTGATTGTCGCTGGGTATTGTTGTATGTAGAGCGCTGGTTGAAAGCTCCTCTCAGGCAGCAGGACGGCAGTCTTGTGGCTCGCCATAGAGGTACGCCACAGGGGGCAGTAGTTAGCCCCTTATTGGCGAATCTGTTCCTGCACTACACGTTTGATGCATGGATAAGACGTGAGATACCTGGGATTCCATTTTGTCGTTATGCTGACGATGGACTGCTGCATTGTAAGAGCCGGTTTCAAGCGGAATACGTGATGAGACGTATCTCAGAGCGATTCCGACAGTGTGGGCTGGAAATCCATCCCGACAAATCAAGTATCGTCTACTGTAAGGATGCTAATCGTACTGGAGATTATTCGAAGATCAGCTTTGACTTTCTCAGCTACACTTTCCGTCCCAGACGGTGTGTTAATCCGCAAGGTCAAGTTCATGCGAATTTTCTTCCAGCGATCAGTCGTGACTCGATGAAAGAGATCAACCGACGCATCCGCAGCTGGCATATCCAGTTGAAGAGCGATAAGACTTTGTTGGACTTTTCGCGGATTTTCAATCCGATTCTGCGAGGCTGGCACGCTTACTTTGGGCGTTTCTACCCTTCTGCACTTGGTAAGATTTGGGATCATTTCAATCGGTATCTTGTTCGCTGGGTACGCAGGAAATTCAAACGATTCCGTCGTCACAAGAGACGGGCACGCAAGTTTCTCGCCCGTTTTGCGCGTGCTCATCGGGATTGGTTCATCCACTGGCGTCTTGGAGTATTTCCGTGAGGTTGAATGATAGGAGCCGGATGAGCTGAGAGGTTCACGTCCGGTTTTCGGAGAGGCTGAGGGTGAAATTCCCTCGGCCTACTCACCCAAGGTATTCTACCGCTCTTCAGGTCAGGAAAATTGGGTCGTTTGACAGGCAATGTCACGTGCTCATATTCTCTGTTTGCTGCAGTTGTGCTCGCCATTCTTCGGCCTTCCTTGGCTTGTTCCGGGCTTCGTAGAGGTCGATTAGGTTGTTCAGTGACTCCAGTGTATGTGGGTGAGTGTCACCGAGTTTAAGACGATGGCCTTTGGCTCTTAACCAAAGCCGTTTATGGCGGTTTGCAGCCTGCTCCTGCAAGCCGGTTGTGGGAGGCCTACTCCCATCACTGACGCCGCTTACTGCAGCACACAGACAGTGTGTCACCCGGCCTTGGCGGCCTTTTCTAGCTCATGAAAAAGGGAGTTCAGCTAGCTATTAAAGGAGAGTATTGGACTGCCGATGGATCGCCTATTATGCACCGCATCAAGCACCATTTATGCCCAGCATACTGCCGTTGGATCGGAAAGTAATGTACAATGGTTCAGGATGTAACTGCTTATTATCTAATAAGTATAGACTTGATGTCACGCGGTCCTATTAGTCCCTGACAAGTACACTTAGCTCTGCAAGGTCTAGGTCTCTCAAGACTAATATTATGCACTAAAATCAGGGGACTTTTTCAAAAGCGCCACGGAAACCCACAGCCTTACATCTTTACCTTCGACATTGGATGCAAAACTTGTTATTATATTACCGAGGAGTTTCATGCGTAGCCATTATTAAGGTTATATTCATCATTATACATAGCAAGAATTGAATGTTATGTTAAATACCTTGAAACACGAAGTTCAGCTTTCTTCTCTTTGCATCATCCTGCTGGCTTCGGGGGCAGCGGCCGATTCTGTGGTGGTGTTCAATGAGATCATGTACCACCCTCAGACTGGGGACAAC
>JADHXR010000087.1 GCA_016782865.1 Phycisphaerae bacterium | reverse complement strand
CGTTTGCGTTCACCTATATCCCCAGACGAGTTTGGGGCGCCAATGACCGTTTCTACCTGGCGGGAATCGGCGTGGGCGGCAAAGGGTCCAGCGAAGTGACAGGCTTAACCCAGGCGGGCGGCACCTTCGTTGCGCTCTGTGACGTTGACGGCTCACGAGCTGCCAAAACCTACAGGAACTTCCCCGACGCGAAACGCTACACCGACTTTCGCGTCATGCTCGAAAAAGAAAAAGGCATCGACGCCGTCACGGTCAGCACGCCCGACCATACGCACGCAATCGCGTCACTGACGGCCATGTCCTTGGGCAAGCACGTGTATTGCCAGAAGCCGCTGACACGTTCGATCTTCGAGGCGCGCCTGATGGCGCGGGCGGCCAAGTATTACAACGTGCAAACGCAGATGGGCAACCAGGCGCACGCCGGCGAGCCAATCCGTCGCGGTGTAGAGCTGGTTCGCGCAGGGGTCATCGGCCCGGTGCGGGAGGTGCACACCTGGACCAACCGTCCGATCTGGCCTCAGGGGCAGAAGGCCCTTCAGGAGCGGCGGCGCCTGGCGGGCGAATCCAAACCGGCCGATCTTGACTGGGACCTCTGGCTGGGTCCGGCACCGATGCGCCCGTACAATGCGTGTTACGTGCCGTTCAACTGGCGAGGCTGGTGGGACTTCGGCACCGGTGCGCTCGGCGACATGGCATGCCACATTATGGACATGCCCTATTGGGCGCTCGATCTGGGCGTGCCGCTCTCGGTTGAAGCCGAGTCCGGCGGAAAGACCGACGAAACCGGCCCCGACTTCTCAACAATCACGTATCGATTCGCCCGGCGCAAATCTGCCGGCGGCGGCAAACTGGGCGGAGCGGTCGGCCCGAAGGCCGCGGTCAAACAGCCAGCGGTCAAGTTTGTCTGGTACGACGGCAGCAAGGACGGCAGACAGAACGCACCGCATGATCTGATCCGGAAAGCTACCGAAGAGGCGCTCAAGTCGGGAACGGACAGGATTGTTGCCGGAGCAGCGGATGGCAAAAAGAAGAAGAACGCGCCTTCCGGTCTCGACGACCCAAGGCGGTGGGACATGATCCTTGTCGGCGACGATGGAATGATGGCATTTAGACGAAGCGGAAACGACTGGATCGTTGTCACGCCCGGTAGCCGGCTCGAGGAATTCGCCAATGTCGGCGAGACGATCCGCCGCGTGCCCAACGAGGACGCCGAGTGGATCGAGGCCTGCAAAGGCGGGCCGAAAGCCCTGTCGAGTTTCGACTACTCGGGCCCGTTCACGGAAATGGTGCTGTTGGGCAATCTGGCCGTGCGTCTCGGCGAAAGAATCGAGTGGGACGCCAAGGCCCTGAAGGCGACAAATGCTCCCGAGGCCGACGAGTTGATCCGGCGCAAGTACCGCAATGGCTGGAGCCTGCCGTTGCCTCGTGAACTAGGCTCTGTCTGAAAACTCCGTCGTCGGCCCGAGAGCGAGCGTTTTTTCGCCTGACAAAGACGGCGAAGCAGGCGATATTGGCTTTATCGTCGATGCAGCCGGATGCAGCCAGGCGGAAAATAAGCCGCTCGAAGCCAGATCGAGTTTTCAGGCAGAGCCTTGGTGCGGACGTAACTTTCCGCGCAGCTTCGGCGGCGACGGCCAGACACTCTTTGATCTCGGCGACCGGGTCATCCGGGTTGCCCTCGAACTCCAGCGATAAAGCTCCGTCGGCGCCGAACGCCAGGAAGATAGCATATACCCTCGAGATTGCAGGCAGAGGTGGATTTCTCCGGCCCGTTCTGGTATACTCAGAAGGCCTTATAGAATCGTTGTGGGCCGAGAGGACAACTTGTTTTGTGAATCTGGAGTGGCTATGAATCGACGAAGTTTTCTTCGAGTGACAGGTGCGGGTCTTTGTGCCGTGGTTGGTTTGGATCGTTTGGCGGCCGGGGCCGGCGCTTCGCGTCCTAACATTCTGTTCTTTTATCCCGATCAGCATCGGTTCGACTGGACGAGCATGAGTTCGCACATGCCGGACATAACGCCCAACCTGGCCGCCCTGGCCAAACAGGGCATTCACTTTAGCAACGCCTTCAGCCCGGCGCCCGTCTGCGCACCGTCGCGGGCCTGCCTGGCCTCGGGCAGAACCTACGAAAACTGCGGAGTTGCAGGCAACGGCAATCCATATCCGCTGGACCAGACGACCTTTTATACTCTGCTTCGCGATGCCGGCTATGCTGTGCTCGGGTGCGGCAAATTCGACCTGGACAAGCCGGGCAAAAACTGGGGATACGACGGCAGGCACCCAAGGCCGGGCAAACCTTCCCTGCTCGAGGCCTGGGGCTTCACCGACGGGATAGACAACGCCGGAAAGATGGACGGGGCAAACGCCTACAAGAGCAGCAAGATACCCGAGCCTTACTTTGCCATGCTCGAGAGCAGGGATCTCGTGGATGCTCATATCAAGAATTTCAAGACCCTGGACCACGACTATCCGGGGCCGTCCTTGGTGCCCAATGACGCCTACTGCGACAACTGGATCGCCAACAACGGGCTTAATCTGATCCGTTCGGTTCCAAAGGGAAAGCCCTGGTTCATCCAGATCAACTTCAACGGCCCTCACCCGCCCATGGATGTGACCAAGTCCATGTATGAAAAGTTGAAAGACACGACCTTCCCGCCGGTGCGAGCGGGTAAGGGCGATGAAAAGCCCGGCAAGAGGCGCAATTACGGCGCCATGATCGATAACATCGATCGCTGGCTGGGAGTCTTCCAGAACGAATTGAAAAAACGCCGTGAGATTGAGAACACGCTGATCGTCTACTGCTCCGACCACGGCGAGATGCTCGGCGACCGCGGCATGGGCGGCAAGTCCAAGCCCTACCATCCCTCGGCGTGCGTGCCGCTGGTGATAGCCGGGCCGGGTGTTCGCAAGGGCGTGGTATGCGATACACCCACAGAGACGCTGGACGTGACGGCGACTTTCCTGGACTTCGCCGGGATTTCGATTCCGAGAAAGATGGACTCCAGATCCCTGCGTCCCTTCCTCGCAGGACGAGGTCCTTTACCGCGATCTTACGCCACCAGTTCTCTGGGTGACTGGTCACTGGTCTTTGACGGCCGGTACAAACTGATCGCAAACCGGCCCAAGGCGAAGAATTCGAAGACTGACACGTCGATCAAACTGACTCTCTACGATCTGAAGACCGACCTTGCCGAGATAGACGATGTTGCAGACCAGCACCCTGACATCGTAGCAAGGCTCAAACCTCTGCTGCCGCCCGTGGCCCCATACAGAAACAAGAAGAGGGAAGCGCGACAGGAGAAGAAGAGCTGAAGAGTCACGAGGCTGTTCTCGGCGATCCGGCGGGGCTCATCCAGGCTGCCTTGCGCTAAACAGAGTCATATTCCCGGCGATTGGAACCTTCGCCCGCAGCCCGTCCGCGAGGCTGACGAAACCGAATCGGCAGGAACTCTCCGCGACCGGAATCTTTGACTTGCCCCGAAATTGGCTTTGGTTTTCTTGGAGGAGCAGGAGAAAAGAAGGTTGAGAAAAGTTAACAGCCCATCCGCATGGGCAAACAAGTTGCCCATCCTACGACTGCCTCATGGCCACAAAGACACCAAGGCACTAACTTACACTTCATCAACGTAACTGTTTTTGTCCTTCTTTTACTTCTTTTCTTTCCAATCACCGTTTTCATTCAACGTTATCTCACTGGGACCTGTAATTCCTGCAGGTGCCGTAGCCTTGATCTTAGACTTCAACTTATCTTTCTTATAACTCACTTTTCCAACCTCATAATTACTAACGTCGAAATATACGCCCTGAAGATCTCCGGCAGTGAAACCCAACTCCAAAAACGTGGGCAAATTATTCCCATAATTTCCACCTTCACCTTTCTCGGCGGCATACATGCGCAGCGATTCAGCGATAGTGCCCATTGCGGTCTTTCCTTCCGACCACTTGGCGGAATCAATTCGGCCTCGGTAAATGGGAACTACCGCTGCAGCAAGGATGCCAATGATGAGAATTACCACCATCAACTCACTTAGTGTAAAGCCTTTTCTACTTTCCATCTTTCTTAGCGAGGACTTTGAAAAATTACGTTACTCTTTGTTAAGTATGCCATACCTCACGAAATGGCCCTCTATACTCAAGCTGTGCGTATAGTCCTTCGGCCAATATCTCTGTAGTTTAATCGTCCTTTAGAGACAGGCAATTCAACAAAGAAATAGTCGTCATATAGGGTTATCTTGTGAAATGTCTTGGTAATCTCAAATGTTGCTACTTTGTCAGGTTTATTATCAGACTGTCCATTATTCCGGGATTCCCCATTTCGTATCTCAAAAAGCGCTCTCGCAACAGATGCTTCAAGACAGTCTCGTTCGGCATCTTTAGAGTTTTGCTTAGCACACCGAGTCTGTTTGCCACGGACTATTTGCGAAGAAAGGAAAGGACAGAACGCGAATCGTTGAAATTGCGGGAAATGGTGATATGCTGTTTTATGATCGGACGGTTCGGACAGGACGGGCTGAAGGCATAAGTTTCCGTCTCCGGCAGAATTTCTGAATAGGTCGAAAGCTAAGGAGAACGACATGAACAGACGACTGACCTGCCTGCTGCTTGCGGCATCGATGGTGTATCTGGCCCCCGTCTCGGCGCGCGCTGCAGATGTCCGGCGAGAGGCTGCGGAGATTCTCAAGGCAACGGGTGTTCAAGGCGGCCTGGTCGTTCATCTGAACTGCGGGGACGGTGAACTCGCCGCCGCGCTGGGGGCGCATGAGCGTCTGGTTGTCCACGGTCTTGCCGAGACACCGGAGAGTGTCGCTAAGGCTCGCGCGCACGTCAAGTCTCTTGGACTCTACGGGAAAGTATCTGTTGCCCAGTTCGCCGGCAGCGACCTGCCATATATCGACAACCTCGTAAACCTGCTGATCTGCCAAAAGCAGGGCGCTATTGCGATAGATGAGATCATGCGAGTCTTGGTCCCCAACGGGGTTGCTTACATCGAGCGAGACGGCAAATGGGAAAAGATCGTCAAGCCCCGCCCGCCGGAGATCGATGAGTGGACTCATTACATGCACGATCCGAGCAACAACGCGGTGGCGCATGACACGGTGGTCGGTCCGCCTCGGCGGCTACAGTGGGAGAACGGTCCGAAGTGGACCCGGTCTCATGAGAAGATGTCGGGGATGCACGCCCTGGTCTCGGCAGGCGGGCGGATCTTCTACACCATAGACGAAGCCCCGATGGCATCGATTCAACTGCCTGCCGATTGGAAATTGATCGCCCGAGATGCCTTTAACGGGTCGCTTCTCTGGAAACGTTCCATCCCGCAATGGTATCCGCATTTGTGGCCGCTCAAGAGCGGGCCGGCAAAGCTGCCCCGGCGTCTGGTCGCGGTCGGTGACCGCGTCTATGTCACGCTGGGCTACGAGCAGCCGGTGACGGCGCTGGATGCCGGTACGGGCGAAAATCTCCTGACCTACGAGGGCACAGCCGGAACCGAAGGATTGATCGTTTCCGACGGCGTCCTGTTCGCCAACATTATCGAAGATTTGAAAACCCCTGTCTTCAAGCCCAAGGATCCTTTCGTTTGGAACGAAGCTGCCCGCGCGAGGATCATCGACAAATGGACTCGCGGCCAGGCCAGGCAGTCCGTTGCCGCTTTCGAAGCCGAGACGGGCGAATTGTTGTGGCGCAAACGGTATCCGGTGGCGCCACTGAGCCTCGGCGCCGATGAGAAAAGCGTGTACTTCAGCGACGGCCAGAAGATCATCAGCCTGCGCCGCGACAACGGCGGGCTGCGCTGGCAATCCGAATCGATCGCATCGGTGACAGAGTACACGAGTCAGAACGCACCGACGCTTGTCATCTACGAGGACGTAGTTCTCTATTCGCCGACCGTTTCTTCTATCGTCGCCCTGGATGCCGGTGACGGAGAGGTATTGTGGAGATCGAAACATCCCAGCGCCGGCCACCATTCTCCGGGTGATGTCCTGGTCGTCAACGACCTGGTCTGGTCGGGCGGTACGGGAGCCACTCCGTTTATAGGCAAGAACCTGCTGACCGGCAAGGTAGAGGCCAGCTTCAAACCGCCCAAGATGACATGGTTTCACCCGCGATGTCACCGCTCGAAGGCGACCGACCTGTACGTCCTCGCGTCCCGGACGGGGATCGAATTCGCGGACGTGCGCAAGAGGGAGGTCACCGTCCACCACTGGACCCGCGGCGCGTGCGTGTACGGAATCATGCCCTGCAACGGACTCATCTACACGCCTCCCAATCCATGCGCATGCCTGCACGAAACCAAGACACGCGGTTTCAATGCCCTGGCACCCGCTCTGGATGTCCCCCTGAGCGAAGTGGCGGATGAAGACAGACTGCAGCGCGGACCGGCATACGCAGACGTGAGAAACAGTGTATCCGCAGGTCGAAGCGACGGCGACTGGCCGACCTACCGACATGATGCCGAGCGAAGCGGTTTTGTGCCGTCGGATGTTTCTCCTTCGCTCAAGCAGGCCTGGCAGACCGAAATCGGCGGCCGGCTCAGCAGTCTTGTCTCCGCGGGGGCAAGGGTCTTTACCGTGTCGATTGACACACACACGGTGCACGCCCTCGACGCTGCCTCGGGCGTCAAGCTCTGGTCGTTCACGGCGGGCGCACGGGTGGATTCTCCTCCGACTGTGCATGAGAATCTCGTGATATTCGGCAGCCGGGACGGGTGGGTCTACTGCCTGCGTGCGCGTGACGGCAAACTCGCCTGGCGTTTCCTCGCAGCGGCGGCAGAGAGACTGCTCATGTCGTACGGCCAACTCGAATCGGTCTGGCCGGTTAACGGCAGTGTCCTCGTGCAGAATGACCCTTCGACAGGCTCAGGGCAGGCTGTTGTACATTTCGTGGCCGGGCGATCCTTGTTCCTCGACGGCGGCCTGCGATTCTATCGTCTCGACGCCCGGACCGGACGGATGCTTTCTGTCAATGTGATGGACGACAAGGACCCCGAGACGGGCAAGGACCTCCAGGAACTCCAGGCCGGCTGGGTCGGCTTGACGATGCCGGTAGCCATGCCCGATATTCTTTCCAGCGACGGCGAACGGATTTACATGCGATCCCAGCAGTTCGACCTCCAAGGCAAGCGGCTCCGCATAGCCCCGGACCTCGACGTCCATCATCAGGGCCGGCAGGGCGCCCACTTGTTTAGCCCGGTTGGCTTCCTTGATGACACCTGGATGCACCGCACGTATTGGATGCTGGGTGTCACGGTCAACTACGGCTGGCGGGTGTGGTTCGAAGGAGGACGCTTCGCCCCGGCCGGGCGGATCCTCGCTTTCGACGACACAACCGTCTACGGATTCGGGCGAAAGCCCGAGCACTACGCGCAGTCGCCTATAATGGAGTACCAGCTCTATGCGGCCAACCGCCAGCCCGATGAGGATGGGCCCGATCGCGTCCTGAAAACCGAGAAGGATATCGCGAGCAAAGCCCGAGACAGACGCGAAGAGAACGAAGGGGACAAGGCAAACTGGAAGCTGCGCAAACAGTACTCGGCAAAGGAGTTGACGGCGGTGGGTTATCGATGGAGGAAAGAAGACCCGACCTTTCTCGCAAAGTCCATGGTGCTGACGAACAAAGTTCTCTTTGTTGCCGGTCCGCCCAATCTGGTGAACGAGGAGAAGGTATGGGACAATCCCGACGATACGGCGCTGAAGGAGAAACTCGCGGCCCAAAGCAGGTCCTGGAGCGGGCAGCGCGGCGCGGTCCTTCGGGCGGTTTCGGCTTCCGACGGCAAACCGCTGGCCGAATACAATCTGGGCGCGGTGCCGGTCTTTGACGGGATGATCTGCGCCGGCGGCCGACTATACACCGCGCTGGCTGACGGAAAGATCGTATGTTTCGAGCAGAAATGACGCCGCATGACGGGGTAATCAGGATGAACAATGCTGCGACGCCGGTTGGCTCGGCAAGTGTCCGCAAATTGTTGACGATCGTGTCTTTTGTTATGTCAAGTTGTCTTGTCGAAGCGTCGCCGACAATCGAGTTTGTCGGTATGGCGGCGCCGGATGTCATTGAAATTGTCATTCTGGCGGGCCGGGTCAATGTTGGCAAACAGGTTCGGTATGTCAAGCTGGACGGTGATGTCATCAGGGAACGCGGAAACGGACGCTATCTTTATCGTAATGGTAAGAAGATCGGAGTAGTCATAGGCCCGGATGGCGACATTCTTCGTCCGTTCGATACCTTCACCGGAGAACTTTTGGATACCAAATGGGCTGATAACAAGGCGAGCTATTGGATCGAGTCGGCGACAGATGTCCGCTATCGGCGCAAGCTTACTCCCGTCAAGGTTCATCGCAAGAGCAGGCCGACCGGCGTAGCGCGAACCGACGACTGGAAATTCCAGGCCCCGATCGAACATCACGTGTATCTCGTACTCCCACATCCGCTGCACACAGATGTCAAGTATGAGATTTCTTTTGCAGGGGACCAATTTCCCAGCAGGGAGTTCATGTCTGAGCAGTTCAGAATGCGAAGTGAAGCGGTGCACGTTTCTCACATCGGATTCCATCCGGACGACCCGGCCAAGGTGGCGTTCCTTTCGTGCTGGATGGGAAACGGCGGGGGCCTGAAGTATGGTGACGACTTGCGTTTTCATGTTGTCGACGACAGGACAGAGGCAATTGTCCACTCGGGCAAAACTTCACTTTCAAAGTCCGCCACCGAGAAGAACGAAGACGCCTACAAGCGAAATTTCAACTCGACCGATGTCTATGAGATGGACTTTACCAGTTTCAACCGGCCGGGCCGGTACAGGGTATGCGTCGAGGGGATAGGCTGCTCCTATCCGTTTAGCATCGACAGGCAAGTCTGGAAGAATGCCTTTAGAACCTCCGCCCGGGGATTTTATCACCAGCGCAGCGGGGTTGAACTCGGGGCCCCTTACACCGATTTCAAACGCCCCCGTCCGTTTCATCCGGATGACGGCGTGAAGGTGTATACTTCGACTACTCGATTGATGGACACCCGAAACGGGCTCAGCCAATCGGACCCGTCGAATTTCCGTAACCTTGTCGCGGGAAAAACCGACAAGCTGCTCACCGGCGTGTGGGGAGGATACATGGACGCCGGTGATTGGGACCGGCGAATTCAGCATCTGATTTCGTCGGTGTATTTGCTCGATCTGGCCGAGCAGTTTCCTTCTTTCTTCCAATCGCTGTCTCTCGGCATCCCAGAATCGCGGAACCGGCTGGGCGACGTGATCGACGAGGCGCTGTTCAACCTGGATTTCTACAGGCGAACCCAAACGCCCCAAGGCGGAATTCGCGGCGGAATCGAATCCGAGGAGCATCCCAATTTCGGCGAGACAAGCTGGCAGGAATCGTTGACGATTCTGGCCTACGCGCCGGCAAGCTGGTCGAGCTTCTATTATGCGGCTGTTGCCGCCAAGGCAGCGGTGGTATTGAAGTCACTGGGACATGGCGAGTTGGCTCAAACGTACGAGGTAAGTGCGATCAAAGCCATGGAATGGGCCGAGGCCGATTACGCGAAGCGGGCACAGCGGAGAGCCTCTTACACCGTCAACGGCGTCAAGATCGAGCGAATGGACAATCACAGCGATGTCAGAGACAAGCGAAATCATGCCGCCGCCGAGTTGTTCCGCCTGACGGGCAATTCAAAATGGCACCATGTGTTTGTCGAAACCACCAGGCTTAACAAGTCAGGAGTTGACCTGTACGTCTGGAAGAGTCATGAGCAAAGCGAGGCCGCCTGGGCTTACGTCAATACCCACCGGAGGGGTGTGGACAAGCAACTGCAGGGATTCTGCCGACAAGCGATTCTCAAAGAGGCGCAGGATCGCCTGCGGACCCAATCGCGAACCGCCTTTCGCTGGACCAAGAATGATTGGGCGCCGCCGAACACAAGCCTGAGTGTCTCCGATGCAATCAGTTTGGTTCGTGCGCATCGAATCACGGACGACGAAAAATATCTGCGCGCCATCGTGCTGTCATGCCAGAGCGGCCTGGGCGCCAATCCCCTTAACCTATGCTACACCACGCATCTCGGTCACAGATGGCCTCGCAATCCGTTGCATCTGGACAGCCGCCATACGGGACAACTGCCGCCGGAGGGAATCACCGTCTTTGGTCCGATTGACCCGACGAGTAATGACACTTTCAGCGGGGCGATTATTCGACCCCACTGCTTTCCGGCGCCTGAAAGGTGGCCCATCCTCGAAGCGTACTGGGATGTATTCTGGTATCCGATCATGTGCGAGTTCACGGTTCAGAAACCGATGGCGCAAAACGCCTACATTTGGGGGTATCTCGCAGGCGTACGATCGCAGCAGTGATGCCGACACTTTTATTGAGCTGTGACCGGCGGCAATGTGAGAGCTTGAGCTTTTGAGTCGTGCATGATATTCTGTTTGATTAGAAACGTGAATGAGCATCTATGTTTACGCCCCGACAGGCTTGAAAAGGGAAGATCGAAAAACGGAGGAAAGAGACTGTGAAACCAAGATTAGCATTCGTTGCAGTTCTGGGCCTGATGGTTTGTCTGCTGAGTGCCCTGCCACTGGGAGCGGAGACCTCGGGAAAAGTAAAGGTTTTCATATTGGCCGGCCAGTCCAATATGGAAGGCAAGGCTAAAATGTCGTTGCTGGAGTATCAGGCCGAGCAGCCTGAGACGAGGGATTTCTTCAAACACCTCAAGAAGGACGGCAAGTGGGTGGTGCGCGATGACGTCTGGATCAACTTTCTCAACAGGAGAGGTAACCTCACCGTCGGCTTCGGTTCTCCGGGGTACATCGGGCCGGAATTGGAGTTTGGCAACACGGTCGCAAACCACTTTCACGAACAAGGTAGGTTCGGACTACGGTTATCACTATCTCGGAAGCGCAATCACCTTTTCGAAGATCGGCAGAGCTTTCGGCGAAGCGATACTGGAATTGATGGGCGCAGAGAGAAAGGAGTAGAAGTGTAATGAGAACACGGTATTGGATTTTAGTTTTTGTGGTCGTCCTGGTTTGCGGCCTGACGGACACCCAAGTGACATGCCAGGGCCAGACGCAGTTCAGCCAGAAACTGGCGGCGCCTAACGGAGGTTTGTACAGCCTTTTTATCAAGGAACCCGAGGAACTCCAAGAACTGCCTGGCGATCCGTATTTCGCTCCGTTCAACCCTATTGAAGCGCCTGTCACCGAGAGCCTGCTGCTGAGAAAAGGAGACCGGCTCGCGATCTGCGGTGACTCGATCACGGAGCAGAAGATGTATTCGAGGATCATCGAAACGTATCTGACTGTTTGCGTGCCCCAGTTGGAAGTCACCGTCAGGCAGTACGGCTGGAGCGGAGAAGTTGCCCCGTTCTTTCACTATCGGATGGAAAGTGACGTGCTGAGATTCAATCCGACAATTGCCACCACCTGTTATGGCATGAACGATCATCGATACCAACCGTACAAGCCGGAGTTTGGCCAGACCTATAAGAAGAGTTCGCAGGCAATTATTCGCAAGTTCAAAGAGCAAGGTGTCCGAGTTATCCAGGGATCGCCCGGGACGGTGGGCAAGATGCCGTCCTGGGTCAGGGAGGCCCGGGGGACGTTTGGCGATTTGAATCTCAGCCTGCTGGAGCTGCGCAACATTGATGTCAGGCTGGCCCGCGCCGAGCAGGTGGCTTTTGCCGACGTCTTTCTTTCGATGCTGGTTGCCGGGTTCAACGCGCAGCAGAAATATGGCCCCGATTACATGATCTCGGGCAAGGACGGCGTCCATCCCGGCTGGTCGGGCCAGCTCGTGATGGCGTGGGCCTTTCTAAAAGCCATGGGACTGGACGGGGACATCGGGACAATCACCGTAGATCTGACTTCAGGCGCCGCCCAAGCCTCCGCCGGGCACCGAGTTCTCTCGGCCAACCGCAGCCAAGTTCAGTTGGAGAGCGAGAAGTACCCGTTCTGTGCCAAGGGGGAATCGGATAAGGATTCCAGCATTCGCTCCGGCATGGCTCTGGTTTCATTCAATGAGCAGTTGAATCGATTCATGCTCGTGGCTCGCAACGGCAAGGCGCAGCGGTATCGAGTCACATGGGGTGAGGCCGCGAAAAGTTACCGCGCCGCGGAGTTGGCCAAGGGAATAAACCTTGCGGATGATTTTCACGTTAACCCTTTCAGCGAAGCGTTCAATAGTGTGGATGAAGCCGTACTGAAGAAGCAGACCTACGAGACGAAACAGATCAAGAGGCTGTTCCACGGTGAAGAAGGCAAGGTGGATATGGACATGACCGTCGCTTTGACCGAGAAAGCCCGCGAGCCGCTGGCCAAAGCTATAAAGGTGGCGTTTAAGCCAGTTCGACATACCATCCGCATTGAAGCTGAGACTGCCGGCCGATAGTCCGGCTCAAAAAGGAGGCTTTTGAAATGTCAGCGAGCAAGAGGAGCAGTTCAAACCATTCCAAAAATCCGCACAACAGCGCGGGCGGGCGGGTATCCAGACGCAATCTGCTTGCCGCCGGTCTTGCGGCGCCGATCATCGTACCGCGTTTTGTCCTCGGAGGCCCCGGCAATCAGGCGCCGAGCGAGAGGCTGCGAATCGCCGGCGTTGGTGTCGGCGGGATGGGCCAGAACTATCTGGGCGAGTGCCGGCACGAGAACATAGTCGCACTGTGCGATCTCGACCATAACCTTGCGGGCAAAGTCTTCAAGCGTTTTCCCCGCGCTACAACCTACCATGATTACCGAAAGATGTTCGAGAAAGAGGCCGACAACTTCGACGCGCTTATCATCGCCACGCCCGACCACACGCACGCGGTGCTTGTGACCGAGGCGATAAGACTCAACAAGCACATCTATTGCGCCAAGCCTATAACGCACAGCATTGCCGAGGCGAGGAAGGTGCGACAGGCGGTGCTCGACGCTCCGCACCTAGTGACCAAATCGAGTGTTCAGTCGTCCGGCTGTGAACCGTCGCGAAGCACGACCGAGCTGGTGACGTCCGGAGTAATCGGCCCGATCCGGGAGCTGCACATTTGGTGCAACCACCCGGCGTATCCGTGCTCGCTCGTCAGGCCCACCGAAGAACAAACTCCGCCGCCCGGCATGGATTGGGACCTCTGGATCGGCCCTGCGCCGTACCGCCCGTATCACTCGGCGTACCACCCCAGCAACTGGCGCACCTGGTGGGATTTCGGCTCAGGGACAGTCGGCGACATGGCCTGTCATACGCTCCACGCGTACTTCAAGGAGCTTAAGCTCGGCGCCCCGACTACGGTCTATGCCCGCAGTTCGATCCGCCATAAGGGCTTTTTCCAATTCGTCTCGACCCCCGAGTGCCAGAGTCACGCCAACACTGTCACCTGGCAATTTGGCGCAAGGGACGATCTTCCCCCGCTGACCGTCCACTGGTACGACGGCGGCATGAAACCGCATCGCCCGCTCGAACTCGACAACAGCGTGCAGTTGCCCGATACCGGGCTTCTCTTTGTGTCAGAGCAGGGCAAGCTGCTGACCGGCTACGCCGGGGGCAATCCCTTCGGACGCAGTCGCGGCATTGCAGGAGGTCTGCTGCTGCCCGAGAAGAAGTTCCGTGGCTTCCAGCAACCCGACAAGACCATGTATAGATGCAACGATCACTACGGCGAATGGATCAAGGCGTGCAAAACCGGTACGCGCACCGTCTGCCCAATTGAGTTCGGATGCGAAATGACGGAGATGGCGCTGCTCGGCGCACTCGCCCTGCGAACAAAACGCGTCCTCGCATGGGACGCCGAAGCCATGCGGGTGACCAATCACGCTGACGCAAATAGATTCGTCGACCCGCCTTACCGTGACGGGTGGACGCTGTAGCCAGAAGCACTCCGGTCGTTGCCTTTGGTTCTATTTCTTCAAGGCGCTCAGATACTGTTCAGCCAGACATTCTTCTCAGAATCTGCACAGAATACCAGCCTTTCTTTTGCCTGTCTACTCATTGTTCAACGCAACGGCCCGGGCGTCAGCCCAATTGCCAGGCACATCTTTGCCTTCGAACGACAATAACAGGCATATTACGCCTGTCACGTCCAGGTCAACGAGCTTGGGCGCAGCACCTTGCTCCATCTTGCCGCTGTCGAAGAGGATTCTGTTGCCGAAGAAGTCTTCATTGTAGATGCGAAATCTTCCTGTTCCGCCGCCCGCGTATGAATCGTCCAGCCCGACGGCGGTCTTGAATCTGAGGGCCTTGCCGTTCAATTTATACATGACTCTGGAGTTGCCTTTGCAGCCCAGCCCTTTGCCGTATCTTACGCCGTCAATAACAATTGGATCGTCGTTGTAGTTCTTGTCGCTCTTGGGGACATTGCCGCGCCTCCAGATATAATAGAGATCGCTCAGATACGTCATGCCGCTGCCTGTCACCATGTATTCATGCGGCAAAACAGGTTTTGGCGCAGCGAGCGGAGGGCCCGCCGATCCTACCTTTATCAGCAGGTGGCCATGCCGGCCAAGACCGCGGACGGTGAAGGAGTCGGTGAACTGGCCAAGGTCTTTTGCCGCCCACAAATCTGTGACCTTCTGGCGGCCTGAAAGTCCTATCTTGTCCCAGGTGACAGTAATGTCGGCCGGCTTTCGTCCCTTATTGAGCAACAGGACGGCTGTCGTACCGTCCTGCAAGGGCTTGTTATATATTTCCTTCTCGCCGCCGTCGTACACTTTGTATCCCTGGATGCCTCTCGCATCCTGGTTCACTTTGATAACCTCCGGAGCGGTCAGTATTCTTCTGACGCCATCCGACATGGACCTCAAATCGTTACCCGCCATCAGGGGCGCCGCCAAGATGCACCACAGACTGAAATGGGCCCTGTCCTCGATGTCACTCTTTAGATTTCCGACCTGTAACATGTCAGGGTCGTTCCAGTGACCGGGCCCGGCGAATTGCCATAAACCGTTGAATGCCGGATGTATGGAGCGATCCCCGGCCGACGTCTCGGCGCAGGCATACACCGAATCCATCCACGGGTATATGTCGTTGGAGGTTCGCCACAATTGGGCCGTCTCTTTGCCACCCCATGCCCACGCTCCGTTGCCGAAGTCGGATATGCTCAATACGATCGGCCTGCCTGTATTTGTGATACAGTTCCTGTAGATCGCATAATCTTCGGTGCTCAGCCTGCCGTTGCTCTCGGCAAAACAACTGTCCAATTTGATGTAATCGACCCCCCAGGAGGCAAATATACTCATGTCGGCCTGTTCGTGTTTGAAACTGCCCGGAAGTTGCTGACAGGTGGAGTGCCCGCGGTCTTCGTAAATGCCAAACTTCAATCCCTTGCTGTGAATATAATCGCCGATAGCTTTCATGCCACTGGGAAATTTGTTCGGATCCGCAACCAGATTTCCTTCGCCGTCACGGTTGGCCGCCATCCAGCCATCGTCCAGAACAAGGTAGGTGTAACCTGCATCCCTCATCCCCGAATCCACCATCGCATCTGCAATCTGCCTGATCTTCTGCTCGTCTATATCGGCCTCGAAGGCATTCCAGCTATTCCACCCCATCGGCGGAGTGAGGGCCAGTCCATTCTCTGGATGACCCGCGAAAGAGGCCGAGTGTGTCTTTCCCGCCGGATCGTCTGTTTTGCCGGGTGAACAGGAAATCACACCGATCGCAAGAACAATGACTGGGATGACTAACACCACGATTCTGCAAGAGCCTGGTGATTTCATGACGACATTCCTTATTGAAGGTGAATCATAGCCAATTCCATCCTTGCAGAATACCACCGTTTCTTCTTCAGAGCAAGGGCTGCTCAGTGCCACCCTTATGCTCTCAATCTTCCAGAGGCGACACATTATTTTTGTTGTCTCTTGCCTTCTCTTGCGTTATTCTCTATTTCTGAAGGCGGGTTCTGTGTAGGGCGATCAAATAGGTTTGCCCCGGCGATGTGGCCGGGGCAGTACAAATTGCGAGGGCCGGTTGAGTTAGGAGATCGATCATGAAGCTCAAATCAAGTTTTATTTGCACAGTCCTAATTGTTGTCGCGTTGTCGGCGGTGTCGGCGGTCTTCTGTTTTCCGTCCCGGGCTGGGGCACAGGAGAGGAAAGTCACCGTCCGGCGATCGGAGCTGCCTGCTGTGATAAAGAGGGCGATCGAGCAAGCCGTTCCCGGAGCGCGGATCGTGAAGATCGAGAAAGAGATCGAAGGCGAGGACCCGGGTCAATATGACGTAGAGATACATTCCGGCCAGAAAGAGTACGAGGTCGAAATCTCCCCCCAGGGCGAGGTCAAGGAGGTCAGAGAGATCACGTCCGGAGCCGAGGAAGACTCAGGCGTCGAGCAAATCAAGAAATGGACGGACTCCTTCAACCTGGAGAACTGCACCTTCTCTACGGTCGGCAGGAATCGGTTCTTCTCTCTCGAACCGGGTCACCAGCTTGTGCTTCAAAGCAGCGAAGAGAAAGTTGTGATTACCGTCCTCGACCAAACGAAGATGATCGGTGCGGTCAGAACCAGAGTCATCGAAGAGCGGGAAGAAAAGGACGGGAAACTCGCGGAAGTGTCGAGGAACTTTTTCGCCGTCTGCAAAGAGCACGGCGACGTATTCTATTTCGGCGAGGAAGTGGACGACTACAAAGACGGCAAGATAGTCGCCCACGGCGGAGCCTGGCGAGCGGACGAGCCCGATTCCAAGGCGGGCATCATCATGCCAGGGACGATTCTGCTGGGGGCCCGGCACTACCAGGAGATTTCGCCCAAGGCGATGGACAGGGCGGAGATAATAGCCGACGATGTTACGATGACGACGCCCGCCGGGACGTTCAAGAACTGCATAAGAGTGGAGGAAACCTCCGGGCTGGACCCCAACGAAAAATACTACAAAACGTACGCGCCGGGAGTGGGCCTCATTCAGGATGAGGACCTTGTGCTGGTTCGCTATGCCAAGGTTGCCGAACAAAGCCTTTCGATGGCCGATGTGCCGCGCAGGGTACGCGCCACAATCAGAAAACACGCAGGCGGAGCGAAAGTAAGAGAGATCGTGAAAGAGACAGTGGGCGGGGCCGTCAGGTACGAGGCCGAGATCATCCGCAACGGCAAGGCGTTTGACATCCTCGTTTCCACCAAGGGCAAGTATCTCGGGATCGAAGGCGAAGAGGAAGCCGGGCAGGACGATGACAAGGAGACGGACGAAGACGACGATTCAGAGAAATAGTCTGTGACACATGTGTGGAGTCTATTCATTGTGATGAGAATAGCGCTGCCCGCACTCAGGCAAGCCAATCGCGCCGACGCCGCCGAATTGCTCACGCTGGCTATTCGCGCTGCCGAGATGATGCTGGAGGGCCGCACGGATGACGAAACGCAGGCCGTACGTGAAAAGGCTCCCAATCGCGAGCAGCTTGCCGAGATTCTGTCGATGGTGGCCAGGCTCTGGCGAGAGTTCGGCAGAGCCGAGAAGGGCGCTGTTGTCGGGCAATTAGCCGAGCAGATGGCAGCGGTAAGGCGCCCGCGAGCGAGTGAGCGCGAGGATCGCGGCGAGAGTGAACGCGACGTGGTTCTGCGACAGATCAAGATCATGCGATATGCGCTGCACGCACTCGCAGAGGCGGAGAAGAAGGATGCGGCTGATTTGCTCGAGCGCGCGATCCATTCACGCGAGCTGACGCTGGAGGGCAGGCGCGATGAGGAGGCTGTGCGCATTCGCGATGGCGCGCCGAGTCACGGATCGCAGATCGAGATCCTGATGCTGGCCGAGAGAATCTTGAAGGAACTGGACCAGACGGAACGTGCCGTAGCCGTCGGCCGGCTCGCAGGGGAAATGAGGGGCCGCGAACAGAGGTGACGAAATTGACGCCGACTGCATGCACGCGCGGGAGAGATATTGGGCGACGGCTCTGTGTCGAGTTCTCGCCCGCTCCTGCCAGTTGGCCTCATGCATCCCGAATCCGGTCAGAAGGGGTTTAGCATCTCCTTGACTTGTTTGGTGCCCCAGATGATCAGCTCATCGACGAAAGAGTTCTCGGGCATGTCGATGCAATGGACCAGGGACCGTGCGAAATCTTCTGCCGAGGGGTATCCCTCCAGCCAGTCGTCGTCGATGCCGGCGGCTTTGCAAAAGTTCGTGCGGGCAGCGCCGGGGACAAACGACGTCGCCTTGCCTCCCCACTCGGCCATCTCCAGATGCAGGCACCGCGTGAAACCGATCATACCGGCCTTGGCGGCGGTGTAGACCGACCAGCTCGGCCATGAATAGTGTGCACAGCCGCTGGAGACATTAATGATGTGCCCGGCGCCTCGCGGCTTCATCTCGCGGACGACCTCCCGGCATCCTTTTATGACTGAGATGATGTTCACATCCAGCACCCGTTGAATGTCCTCGTCGCTCATCTGCTCGACCTCGGCGATTCGTATCCCCGCGCCGTGGTTGTTCACGAGCACGTCGATCCGCCCGAATCGCTCCTTAACCGAATCTATGAGCTGCTGCCAATCGTCGGTGCTGACGGCATCGGCGCGGACGGCGAGCAGATTGTCATGGGCCAGATCTTTCTGTGCCTGCGCCAAGCGTTTCTTGCTGCGGCCGGTAATCGCCACATTCGCCCCCATCTCAAGAAGCATCCGCGCCGTCTCGAGGCCAAAACCCGACGTGCCTCCTGTTATGATGACCACTTTGTCCTTCACGTAGTTCTTCATGTTAGTCCTTTCGCTGGTGAGTGAATGCCTGTCAATCGCGATCCATTCGCTGCAGCGTCTTGTGCCACCGGGTGACTCGACCGCATGCTCGGCTACAATAGCAGAAACCGCCGGACTCGTCAACATGCGCCGACGCAGCGCTGAGCGCAGGCGAGAGGCGATCCGGTCAGCAAGGCTGGGCAATCCTTCATACTGTGCAATTGCCAAGGCCCAATACAACACGCTGAACAATGTCCGGGACAACTGCTGCAAATCGTAGGTTCAGGTTAGTCCAATATAGTGATACTGAGAGGCCGGGAGTGGTATCAGTAGTGCTCAGCGTATTAGCGGGTTACCTTGGGGGGCCTATCTTCCCTTAACAATCACACGCCGATCCTGCCCCATAGATCCCATTCAAAGGTGAAGCGGCGTCGCAGTGGATTGTAGAAGTCCAGGCGAATGGTGACGCTCTCGCCGGGGTCGAGACGCCCGTCGTTGAGATAGGCTGTCAGGTCGAAATAGGTCCCCGCGGCAGTGGCACCGTCGCCGCCGACCAGGCTGACATTAGAATCACTCAAGCTGTTGATCACGAAATGCACATCACCACTGATGACTTGACTTGAGGTGTTCGTAATGGTGATGTAGCTGCTCATCACGCCTGTACGACGGTTATAGCGTAATCCGGAGGCCTGCATGCTCACCAGATCACTGACGAGCTGGGATTCCTGTGATGTACGCTGGACTGTGGTATTTTCGGTGGCCGAGTCGTCGCCCGTGTTGATCAATGTCTCGTTGACGCTGGTGACAGTGGCCGTGTCGCTGACCACGGCTCCGTCGGCAGTGCCGGCGTCCACAGTCATGACAACCGTCAAGGTCTCGCTGGCACCGGAGGCAAGATTGCCAACGGTCCAGGTGCCGGGCGAGGCGGCCGCCGGAGCATAACTCGTCGTGCCGCTGGGGGTGATCGAGACGATCGATGCACCCGCGGGCAGCGAGACGGTTTCACTGAGCGTTACACCCGACGCATCGGACGGACCCGCATTGGTCACAGTAACCGTGTGCGTCAGATTGCCCGGGCCGCTGCCGGCCGTGACCGGGTCGGGCGTGTCGGTCTTGCTCACTACTAGGTCCACTTGCGGTACAAGCGTATTCGTGAACACGGCTGTAACCGTTTCACCCGCTTCTACCCGGAAGGTGGCCGTGCCATCGCTCATGTCGCCACTGCTGTTGTCGTCGTCCAGTACGATGGACGTCAGGTTCCAACCGGCAGGTACAGTTTCCCGGGTTGTATAGGTACCCGGCAATAGGTTGCCAACTACGATCTGCTCACCGTCCTTGATGGATCCTGCCACGTCACCGTTGAAGCTAAAGCTATCGGGCGCGCCGTCCGGGTCGGTCTGCTTTTCAACGACAATAGTCCCGCGCTGTTGTGTGTTGATGAAGAGAACCGTGACTGTCTCACCCGGATCGAGACCGATGGCACTCGGATCGCTGCCGTCGTCACAGGTGGCGCTGGTCAGGGACCAACCGGCCGGAATGTTGATTTCGCTCACCGAGTAGACGCCGGCAGCCAACGGCCCGGAATTGTGGGTAGCATCATCGGTCAGCGTGAAGTTCGGATCATAGCTCGGACTGAACTCGAAGCTCTGAGTTGCACCATCCGGGTCGGTCTGCTTTTCCACGATGATGATCCCCGGCATTTCCTCGATTTCCACCAGGTAGTCTTCCACTTCGCCGTCTGGGGCAAAGCCTGTTGGCGTCAAGCCGCCCTCGTTGCTCAAACGGAAACGGGCGTAGGTAGGCCCGGGAACTGCCTCATCCGGAACCATGAAGGTCAGTGGCAGATTCGCTCCGGCTGTCAACGATTGGCTCGTACCACCCCAGAGGTGTTCGCTCGGGTGGTCAAAGACACCGTTGCCGTTGAAGTCGATCCAGGCATCCAGCATGCCGCCGAAGGGACCGCTATTTATGGTAATAGTGGCCGCCGGATCCCCAGCCGTCAGGGCCGGTGGCAAGGTCACGCCGTCTTCGTCGTCGGGCTGGCCGGGAGGATTGAGGTCGTCGCCGTCTGCCAGCGGCGAGGGTTGGCCGTCCGGCTCCGCGTCCACTATCGGTCCCAGGCTGTGGCCCTGGACGATGGCGTGACGCGCGCCGTTGCTGGCCAACAACGTACCGTAACTATCCGGCGCGTCGCCATAGTCTAACGGCAGGCGGTTGTAGAAGGTCGCCTTGACTGTCTCACCGGCTTCGACCTGGAAGTTGACTCTGAAGTCGGCCAGACTAACGGTACTGTTATCATCGTCACATTCGATGTTGGTCAGTTCCCAGCCGGCCGGCACTGTCTCTTGCGAGGTGTAGGCGCCCGGCGCCAAGTTGCTGACTATGATCTGCTCGCCGTCCTTGATGGCTCCGGCAGCGTCACCGCTGAAGGTGAAGCTGTCGGATGCGCCATCGGGGTCAGTCTGCTTTTCGATGATGATGGTGCCACGTTGTAGTGTGTTGGTGAAGGTCGCCTTGATCGTTTCACCGGGCTCGAGCTGGAAGGTAGCTGTGCCGGTGTTGACGTCACCGCTGCTATTCGTGTCGTCCACCGTGATATCAGTCAAGGTCCAGCCCGCGGGCACGAGTTCTGTTGTGATATAGGTACCCGGTAGCAAGTTGCCAACCACGATCTGCTCACCGTCCTTGATGGCGCCGGCCGCGGCACCGCTGAAGGCAAAGCTGTCGGGCGCGCCATCGGGGTCAGTCTGCTTCTCAACGACAATAGTCCCGCGCTGTTGTGTGTTGATGAAGAG
The DNA here is from genome assembly GCA_016782865.1 of Phycisphaerae bacterium. Classification (GTDB taxonomy): domain Bacteria; phylum Planctomycetota; class Phycisphaerae; order Sedimentisphaerales; family Anaerobacaceae; genus SG8-4. Next base: position 12,203 of record JADHXR010000087.1, on the reverse strand, counting down.
AACCGTAACCGTCTCACCCGGATCGAGTCCAATATCGCTCGGATCGCTGCCATCGTCGCAGGTGGCGCTGGTCAGGTCCCAACCGGCCGGGAGGTTGATCTCACTCACCGAGTAGATACCCGGGGTCAGAGGACCGGATTCATTCGTCTGATCGTCAGTCAGTGCAAAGTTGGAGCTGTAGCTGGTACTGAACTCAAAGCTCTCAAATGCACCATCCGGGTCGGTCTGCTTCTCTACGATAATGATGCCAGGAACCGCTTCAATCTCCACCGTTGTAGTGTCCGTATCCGCCAATCCGAAGCTGTCCGTTACACGCAGTCCAATGGTATGCGTACCCAGTCCAAGCCCTGACAGATCTGCCCACGGTACTGTCGTCGCTGCTCCCGTATACTCGAAGCTACCATCATTACCAAGATCCCATTCGTAGGAAACAATGCTATCACCAAAGCCAGCATCCGGATCATAGGAGCCGCTCCCATCCAAAGTCAAGGCCCTACCCGTTTCCACAGTATAAGGACCATCGGCGTCTGCAACCGGTGATCGGTTGCCCTGGTCGATATCCACGGTCATGGTCGCGGTATCTGTCTTAGCTGGATCATTATCATCGGTGACCGTTAAGGTGACCGTGTAACTGCCAAAGAAACTGTAGTTGTGGGTAGCTGTTACTCCACTGCCTGTCGAGCTATCACCGAAGTCCCATGCATAGGAGACAATACTGCGGCTCGGATGACCATGCCTGGAATCCGTGGCAACAAACGTGGTCAATTGCATCGGGGCCGCCGGGTTCGGAGCCGCAGTAAACGAAGCGGTCGGGGTGTTATCATAAATCGTAATCGAACTCGTGTCTGTATCAGTCAGGCCAAAGCTGTCCGTTACACGTAAATGAATCGTGTTACTTGGCAAGCCCGTTGCCGGATTGGCCGGATACAACAGGCCCAAGGAGTCCAAAGTCGCCCAGCTAACCGTTGGCGAAACACCATTCGCATCGTCAAACTCACCGTCGTTATCAAGATCCCATTCGTAGGCCACAATGCTGTCGCCACAGCCCTCATCGGGGTCCGACGAGCCGGTGCCGTCCAACTGCAGGTCAGCGCCCGTGTCAATCACATAGGGGCCATTGGCGTCGGCAATCGGGGCACGATTGCCCAGGCTGATGTCCATGACCGTAGTGGCCGTATCGGTCTGGGCCGGAGTATTGTCATCGGTGACCCTCAGGGTCACCGTGTACTGGCCGAACTGGCTGTACGTGTGCGTCAACGTCTCGCCGGTAGCGTCGAACGTCCCGTCCGACTCGAAGTCCCACTCGTACAACACAATGCCGTGCTCCGGATGCGTATGCGCGGAGGCACTGGCATCAAAGGTGATCGGTTGATTGCAGGCCGCAGGATTCGGATTGGCCGTGAACTCGGCCACCGGCTGGTTGTCAAAGATCCGCAACTGGGTGTCGCCCGTGCCCGTCTCGCCGAAACTGTCGGTGACCCTCAGCGTAACCGTGTTGGCCACGCCGGCGCCGGGCAGACCGGCAAGGTCGGCCCAGGGAACCATCACTGTCTCGCCCGTGTAGTCGAAGGCGCCGTCGTTGTTGATGTCCCATTCGTAGAGCACAATGCTGTCGCCGTAGTCCTCGTCTGGATCGGAGGAACCGGAGCCTTCCAGTTGCAGATCAGCACCCGCGGCGATCACATAGGGACCGTTAGCATCGGCTACCGGAGCGTCATTGACCGGGTTGACAGTAATGTCCACCGTAGCCAGGTTGGAATCCAGCTCCCCGTCATTGACTCTGAACGTGAAGCTATCCCCTCCATTGTAATCTGCGTCAGGTGTATAGGTCACCACCGTGCCGGCCAGGCTCAAGGTACCGTGAACCGTCCCATCCACCAGCGCAAAAGTCAGCGGATCCTCTTCAACATCACTGCCGGTCAGGGTGATATCTACCGGCATATCCTCTTCGGTCTCTACCGTCTGATCATCGGCCACCGGCGCGTCGTTGACCGGATTGACAGTAATGTCCACCGTAGCCAGGTTTGAATCCAGCTCCCCGTCATTGACTCTGAACGTGAAGCTATCCCCTCCATTGTAGTCGGCGTCAGGTGTGTAGGTCACCACCGTGCCGGCCAGGCTCAAGGTACCGTGAACCGTCCCATCCACCAGAGCAAAAGTCAGCGGATCCTCTTCAATATCACTGCCGGTCAGGGGGATATCTACCGGAATATCCTCCTCGGTCTCTACCGCCTGATCGAAAGCCTCCGGGGCGTCATTGACCGGATTGACCGTAATGTCCACCGTAGCGAGGTTTGAATCCAGCTCGCCGTCATTGGCCCGGAAGGTGAAACTGTCCGGCCCATGATAATCGGCATCGGGGGTATAGACCACATCGGCGCCACTCAAATCCAGGCTGCCATGATCAGGTCCATCCACGATCTCAAATGCCAGCGGATCATCCTCGACATCGCTAGCGGTGAGGGTAATATCCACCGGGGTATCCTCATCGGTGATTACCGACTGATCCTCGGCGACCGGGACGTCGTTGACCGGGCTTACCTCTATCGTTACCGCCGCCGTGTCAAGTCCCCCATTTCCGTCGCTAACGGTATAGTTAAAACTGTCGCTTCCGTTGAAATCTGGATCCGGGGTGTAGATGATGTTTCCGTAAGAGTTTATCGTCGCGGTACCGTTGGCGGGATCGCTCAGCGCGCCCGCCGTCAGGGTATCGTTATCCACATCGGTATCGTTGGCCAGAACGTCGATAGTTACCGGTGTGTCCTCATCGGTTGTAGCAGTGTCGTCATTGGCTACCGGGGCATCGTTGACCGGATTGACTGTAATCGTCACTGTCGCCGTATCGGTACCACCCTTGCCGTCGTTCACTTCGTAAGTGAATGAGTCCTCGCCATGGAAATTCAAATCGGGTGCGTATTCAAATGAGCCGTCGTCGTTTAGTGTCAAGGTTCCATGTGAGACATCTGACAACAACGTAACAGAAAGAAAGTCGTCGTCCGGATCGCTGTCGTTGGTGAGAACGCCCGGAGCGCCAACTGTAAGCGGGGTGTCCTCATCGGTACTATAGGCGTCATCATCGGCCACTGGAGCATCGTTGATCGCGTTGACCGTGATCGTGACTATAACAATGTTCGAATCGGCAGGACCGTCATTGGCGTGGTACGTGAAGCTGTCGGCGCCGTTGAAGTTCGAGTTCGGAGTATAAGTGAATGATCCATCCGTATTCAGCGAAAGAGTGCCGTTGCTCACATCAGTGTCCAGAACTGCCGTCAGGGTATCACCATCAACATCACTGTCATTACCCAGAACGCCCGGCGCCGCGACCACCAGCTCGGTATCCTCATCGGTCGCGTAGTTGTTATCCGCCGCAATCGGGGCATCATTGACCGGATTGACTGTAAACGTCACTGTCGCTGTATCGGTGCCGCCCTTGGCGTCTTTGACTTCGTAAGTGAATGAGTCCTCGCCATGGAAATTCAAATCAGGTGCGTATTCAAATGAGCCGTCGTCGTTTAGTGTCAAGGTTCCATGTGAGACATCTGACGACAAAGTAACAGAGAGAGGATCGTTGTCCGGATCGCTGTCATTGCTGAGAACGCCCTGGATCGCATCTACCTGCAGGGTACTGTCTTCGTCAGTCGTATAGGTGTCATCTACTGCCACCGGCGATCGATTCACGAGTATGCTGACTATCGCAACGTTGGATTCATAGTCTTCGTTATCATGTACTGTATAGCGGAAACTGTCGGATCCTGCGAAGCCCGGTTCAGGATCATAGGTGACTACTCCGGTCACAGGGTTAACGTCAACGGTTCCATGCTCGGGCCCTCTGCCATCGACAATTGTCACAGTCGCAGGATCGATCACGCCGTCCAGATCAACATCATTGGTCAGAACGTCAATATCAACCGGCTGGCCTGCTTCTGTTCCGGCTGTATCGTCTGAAGCAATCGGCGGGATGGGACCATCACCGATAATCAGGACATTGTCGATTACAACCTGACTGTCGTTGTCGCCGAAACCGAGTAGATCGAAGTACAGCGTTGCCACCGTTCCGGCAGGTACCCCCGTCAAATCGACCTCAACCGTGATCGGCTCTGCGAGCGACTGAGTCTCTCCAGAAGCGTTGAGACCCGGCACCAGAACCTGCGAGCCAAAATACGTCCGGCCGGAAGGCTGGATGTTCAGGAGCGCATCGGTATTGTTCAGACCGCCGGCTGTACCGGCCAGAGACGTCATAGTATCGGCATTGAGCAGAGCGACTTCAAAGGCGTCCGGCGGATGGCCCTCACTATCGCCAAGTCCGGCGCTGACGATAGTGAACAGCAGCCTCTGGGCACCCTCGGGCACAATGAACATCTGCGACAACCCGCTGAAGTACGAGCCACCTTCTCGAAGCACAGCCCGGCCGTTTTCGACCAGGCCCGACCCGTGTACTGACCAGCCAAAGTCTGGATCATTTTCATCGGAGACACCGAATGTTCCGTTGGTGATTCCGATGGCGAGGTCGTCTATCAAGACCCCGTTAACAATGGCAGATAGTGGACGTGAGGTTTCTGCCTGTGGATTCTCCAGAGTGTTCGACTCGTACGCGTAATCCAGCTCCGATGGCAGACGCCGCACACCGGTCCGCAGAGCACCCGTCATCAGCCGCGTTGGATCGACTCCAACGGGCACATCGGCCAAGCCGAGCACGTGACCCATCTCGTGCATGAGCACTGTCAGGAGGTCGATCAGTCCGGTTGCCGGGCTGTTGTTGTCAGCGAAAAGCTCCCAGTCGTACGCTGCATGCGAGAATTCCTCATCCTGCCACGGTGTCCCGTCAACGAACCAGCCATAACCGGCAGCATCCGCATCGACGGTAACTATGTGAGAGCTGTCGTCGGTCGGCAGCACCCAAGCCAGATACGTCTCTGGAAGATCTTCTATCAGAACATCGGTCTCAGCCAACGGGGTATTAAGTTGGTCAGCATCTGTAAATTGTGTCCATCGGTTTCTCGCAGCTTCTATAACGTATGACCAAAGATCACTTATTGCCGCCTGAATATGCGATGACGATGACTCAGATGCGTCGATGTTCGTATCCTCTCCCGTACCGGAAGCTGGTGGTACCCAGGCGAGCAGTGGTGAGGGGATGCTCGGAACAGGAATGTGTGGTTCTCCTGGAACTTTTTGCTCATTGTAAACGGTCACATTGTTCTTGGTTTGAGTCCCGTTCCATACCCAGAACTGATCAGATGTAACAGATCGTAAAACCTCAAGATAGTAGTAAGTCTGATTCTCGAAAGACCTGCTTGGTGGATATACGGTGTAAGCCTTGACATTTGGATCCGACACTGTAAAAAATGCTTCAAAATTGTTTCCGAAATAGTTAAGTTTCGCATTAAAACTCTCACCAAGAAACTCAAACTGCTTCGTAGTTAGTGTCCGACAAGTGTTTGTGCTAACAGTCGGAAAGCCAGGCGTTCCGTCTGCTGTCGCGTACGACCATCGTTCGGTCGCGGGGATGCCCAACACTTGAAGTCCATTCACCACCGTATTGGCAAGCATTATGCAGTCTGCCCTGATGGAAGGATTGGAACCTAACATCTCTAGGTATTTCCAGGAGTCTAGTGTCCACGTACCACCATTTACATTCGGAGTGTAGCCATGTGGCGTCCCCAAGTCACTAACATATCTTTCAGCGGCCTTTGTCTTCGTACTTGTTCCAATTGCGATATCTGTGGCCCACTCCAAACGCTTCAGTGTTGCTTCATTATGATCATCTGGATCGTCCATGCCAGAGTGAGAGTCGTCTACTGGTCTATCAAAGGTCACAAGGATATCGTGTTCACTAACATCGGACTTGATTTCCACCGATGTTCCAGGTAACGAGAATTCCCATTGTATTGCCTGGTCCTCCAAGAAGTCTATCTGATCAGGAAGTGGCTCCGTGGCCGTAATTTCATCGAGCAGACTCCAGATGCTGGCACCGGCGAGTTGGGGATTCCCGGTGGACTCTGATTCGCGAGCCTCAAAATCCAGGTAATCATCTTGCATATTGCTATAGAGTACAAACTCGATTCCTGACGGCTGAACTTGTACCGTTACACGGACTGCCAATTCCGTATTCTTTGTTTGAGAAATCGGATTGCTTCTTCCAGGATTACCACCAACACTCTTGATCCATTCCGGTTCCTCGTACCGATCACCAACAAAATCAAAACGCTCAGGGATAGATGGGTCGGGGGCAGACTTCCGAAGTAGATTATCTCCACTACCTAAAAGAACCCAGGTTTCATGGTCACTGACGAACTCGATGTTAAGAACTTCAGCCTGGATGAGAGTGGCTCTGACATCATCACGTGCTACAAATCCAATCGGCCCTCCACCATCAGGATCCACTTCCACCGTAACTTGCTGGTCGGCCATGTCATCGCTCGCTCGTACCGCCTCCAGGTAGAATGTTACGGATCGATTTGAGTCAGAGAAACCCAGTTGCATCACTTCGGTTGGACTATAGAAAGTTGCTCCTGTAGTGGGAGGAATGTAGTCGCCGGGATCTGAACCTGCAGCGAAACTATTTCCGTTCCGTATTTCATACGCGGGCTTAGCCCACATTCGGAGATGCCCGTGACCCGGAGTGTACACAAAATCAGGTGCCGTGCCCGCGTGTGTTACTGCATTGGGATCAGAATCGCTGTAGTCGAGCCGGAGCCTTGCTTGTGATAGGTTTATTGTATCAGGGAGTGTTATCACCAACTCGGCAAACTTCTCGGTCTGCAAGGCCGATGGTGGAGTATCGTCATCAGTGCCTGATATACCGTCCCTATTGAAGCCGTCCGCAAAATCAGGAATACTGTCATTGTCTCTGTCACGATTGTTTACAATAATCATAACCCCAGTGGGCTGCTGCTCCACGATCTCGTCGGTAACCTCCACTACTCCATTGTTATTTGAATCCACGTCAACATCTATGGTTGCAAACCTAACATTATCAAGAAGAATCTTACTATCCAGAATGACGGCCCCGGGCGTTAGTTCGAAAGTAAGTGTCACCACAGAATTCAACACGCTGGTCGGAAATGGCAGGAACAGAGTGTCGAAATCTGGGGTCTCATTCTTGATATCAAATGTTCCCAAATTAATGCGTGTTCCAGTCACAGTTTCTGCATAAACCTGAAGTGTGTCGTTGTTACTTGGATTTATCACTTTGATGTCAAACTGGAGTCCCCATGCATGCTCGGGAATATACATTCGGTTGTGAGTAATTGTATTATGCCATCCCAAAAGGGCTGTGGAGCCGAGTGTCATAGCGAAATTATCAGGTGTATCCTCGACTAACAGAGCGAAGCCATCAGTGCGGCCGCCGTGGAAGGACCAGCCGGGAATATCCACCCACGGTGGATAGCGACCTGCCGGGAATTGCGAAGCATACATTGTCCCATACTCGAAGTTACCATTGAACACAGTCGGCACAGGTGCATCGCCAACCGGGCCAATAATACCACCTGTTTTATCATCACGGTCAACATTGTCGAAGGTGACGGGTGTACCCTGACGAGATGGGCCAATGAAAGCGCCGCTCCCAAGGCTTGAGTAGAACCACCCTGCGCCGATACCTTCCCAGATCTCTTGACCTGAATGTGCCCCGGGTATTGTGTACCAAGGCATGGCATCGTCATAGCTGTCCCACTTAATACCATTGACGGTTACCTCTGCTTCAGAGTCCGATAGCGATCTATATATCGGGTCCTTCATCATCACGTCATCAAATGTGCCGAACTCGTGATCGAATTCTCGTATCGAGAGATCGACTGTTCCTGCATACCAACTCAAGACGCGGCCATGAGGACCTCCGTAGCTGTCGTCTTCTGTAAAGCCAGCTCGACCGTCCAGCAGTTCATTGACATCTGCGCCGGCAATCATGCGGCCATTGGGTGTCACTGTAGTTGAGGCACTTCTGTCGGGATTAGCCAATGTCTGGTAGTAGTTGTCAAAGAAGGAGATGTTTTCCCAGCGCGTGACATCTGGATCTTGAAAGTCACTAAAGGGAATAGTCGTGATGCGAGGCTTAAGAGTCTTTAGGAATGTCCAAAGCGACATTGCCTGCCAGAGTCCCATTATAGAGTAGGCTCTTAATCCGTGAGCTAGCAAGGCCAACGGACTGAGGTCAAGCGATTCCTGGACCTGATCGTGCGGATCCAGTGCGGTCATGTGGATACGATTCACCTCTGGGAAGTAGGTCCCGAGCCGCTGGACGATCTCACTGTTTACGACAGCTCCGCGGCTGTGGCCGATGAAATGAAGAGGCGAGTCAAAAAGTCGTCCTTCTAATTCATTGTTCAGTTGCACGAGAGAGGCAAAGATGGCGTCAGCGGCCGCCTCAGAGAAACCTGAATCGCTGATAATCGATTCTTTGGCCCAGTCGGGCAACAGAACCAATGGCTGGCCCACCTGAGCGGCACTTCTCGCATCTTTGCCACTATCATGCAAATCTACCCAGCGACCCGTGTTCCGATCATACTTCAGCACGACTCCGTCACCGCCGGCTTTCGCAATGGACTCCGCCATATCGGTAAGCCAACTCATGTACTTTACTTGCTGGTAGCTGCCATTGCCACCAATGATGAAAGGCGCCAAACCATGGGTCAATATTATTACACCGTTATAGTCGTTGGGATTGCCTGGTGTCACGTCGATGGGTGCCACCTTGAAGGAGGTCCACCGGCGATTCGTGAGTCCGGTGGAGGTAGTGGCCTCCACGCCCCAATAGTAGGTCTGCCCGGCCGTCAACTTTACATGGTTGGGTAGTACAAACTCCGTCTTAGTGTCCACATCTTCGCCATTGACAATACGATTCGGATTCATATCAACTAATGGGGAATCAGGGGGTGTATCCGATGGGAATAGACCTTCACCACCTTTGAAAACACTGACGTAGATCTTGCTCGTAACCTTTATCTTGCTCTTGACATCTTCAAATCCCACTATATTCCAGGTGAACTTGGGGGTGAGGTCCTCTACTACCGGTTGATCCGGTAATTCGGGAACATCCAAGAACTGATGATCTTGAGTACCTGTCTCTTCCGGATCGTTGAGACTGAGGAACTGAGGCAGGATTTCAAGTCCTTTGGGGAATCCACCTGTATTGATCGGGGCACGGTTGGGATCGAAATTCTTAAACACGGCAAAGTAAGAGGGTTTACTGTCATCCAATCGGTAGTCGGCTTTTACATCGATGGCCGTATTGGGGGCATTGGGGGCATTTTGGCCGTTGACCAGGTCATTAATGGGAACAGTATCTAGACGGTATACATCGTTGTTCTTTATTTCCTCGACGATGGCCGAGACACTGTAGACAAATACCGCCCGTTCAAAGGAATAACTGGCAAACAGATATTTACCATCGCTCGATACCACGGCACTATCCGGCCCCCGCACGGTAGGAATGGGACGAGTGGCGGCCACCAGGTCGCCTGTGGGGCTGAGAGGATTCTGGACCACGCCGATCAGACCGCCATCCAAGCTGCCAAAGCCGTAAGGTCCGTAGTCGTTGATATCGATCACTATCCAACTCACCGTGGGAATTGAGACCAGGCCGCCTACGGTGATGTTCGTTACCTTAGGAATGATCAATGGGTCGTTATAAGTCCAGAAGGTATGCCCGGTCATGGTGACAAAGGCATAGGAGTGATCCGGTGTGATGGCGATACCTTCCCCATAATAGAGATCATACCATAAATCGGGCTTGCTCCACTGCAGGCCTATGTAATGTGTGACTACCCAACTGCTGTCGCTGGTAGCTTCAAGCACACCCAGACGGCTGGGAGCGCCGGTGAACAGAATGACATCCGGATCGCCGGTGGCAGTCACTCCGCTGGGTGCGATTTCGAGATCCACCGTGCCGATCTGGGTGTTGAGATTGCGATTCTTGCCATCGGGGCTCTGGTCATCAAACGGATCCGTATCGATCACCAGGATCTTGCCCGGTTCGGTGTACTTCTCAAACTGTCGTCTGGCGGCTCGGCCGGCGACGTACAAACGTCGCCCGTCCGCACTTATATCCATACCGTCCAAACCGGCCGGAGCAGGGCCTACCGCGATCGTCTTGACATGTTGGTTAAACGTATTCGAACTGGGATTGATGTCAATAACGTAAATCGATCCGCTGTAATCATCGGCAACGTAGGCATAATGGTCACTGACCACAATCTGCTTGGGCGCGGCGCCAGCGGGCAGCTTGATGTAATCCACCACCGCGTCTGTGCTGGCATCAACGTCAATCTCCTGGAGAGTCATGGTATCGATTACAGAGACGCCGGGCGCCAGGCGAAGGCTCACATAGACACGGGTGTGATCCAGGGTTGGAGCCACATCCCAGGCGTTGGCCAGTTTTTCAGCGGCCTTATCTGCTACCGGAATGCGTTTCACCAAATTACCGGCGGCGTCTATAACCGCAACTTCGCTCTGCCTTGCATTCACATCGCCCCGGAATCCCAAGGCGGAGAACACGTAACCGTGTTCCGGTGGCGGCAAACGCACGCCGTTACTCTTGAGTTCTTCCAGAATAGTGTCATGTTTATCTCGGAAAACCCTGCTGACCCAAACTGTGGTCAGTCCCAGGATCACCGAGGGCGGTACAGTCACTCGGACCTCGGTAGGGCTCGCCGGAGAAATGTCTTTTCTCAAGGGCTCCTGCGTCCCTACCTGGAAGTTTACATAGAAGTCGCTGTTAGAATCGCTGAAGTGATCTCCCGTAATAACGAGTTCAGGCTGGCTGCCGCTCAGATCGAGCTCAACACCGGTGATTTCCGGCTCATCCGGCATGGGTATTTCAGGGATATCCACATTAAGCGTGACCGTTCCCCCGCCACTGGCATCAATATTCGTCGTCGTAATGACAGGTAGTCCGGCCCGAGGGATTTGAATGATGTCCAGGGTTTGTGTGCCTGCGGGAACGACCAGAACGGCCTCGGGCATCCCCGCCTTGACAACGGTAGAAATCATATGCGTGGCCAACGCCAAATACTGTAGGTTTGCAACAAGACCCATCCAAATATCGATGACATAAAAAGGTACCACGACAACAATTGTTTGCGTTGCCGCCTGGACGACGCAATTTATGGCTGATCGTCGCAATCCCATCCAAGGGGGTGAAGTGGTGCGCAGCACCCCGTCCGTACCCACAACACCGGTTTCGTCCTGGAACCAGATCGGCCTTTCCTGGCCCGTGGCATCGGGCAGCGTTCCAGCACGCAGGAAGTAGACGGTGTCACCGGGAGCGAATGTGTCGCCGACCGGTATCGCCAACTGCACCGGATTGCTTAATTCCTCGTCACCGAGATCCAGATCAAAGGCCGTTACGAATGCAAAACCCTCCGGTACGTCCATAGGCAGGTCCGTCTCTTCCAGCGGGGAGATGCTGACAGTCGTATCCGTCAGCAGTACACCCGGCCCCACTTGAACCTGAGAACCGTCCACTCCTTGAACCACGCCACCGGCCGATCCCAGGGTCACAGGGCCGACCTGGGCGACATCGACCCGGATGGGAACGACTGCCTCTGCCGGACCGTGGATAATGGTGAGCGCCGTATCCCCGGGCGTTAACGCCGTAACAAGGCCGTCCTCAGTGACGCTGAGTATCTCCGAATTACCAACGTGGTAGGTGGTGCCAGTAGATCCAGCGGTAATATCTACTTCATTCATGACCTTAACCGAAAACTGACGCGAACCTCCGGTTACCAGAGCCAGTGTTTCCGGATAGATATCCAGACCGGCAAAATACAAAATAATATCTTCAATCTCAACCGGTTCGCCCACAGTGAGCGCGGTGACGACCTGCCGGGGGCCGTAAGATGCGGTGACCACGGTCATACCGACATTCTGACCGGTGATCAGTCCGTTCTCGGATACCAAGGCCACATTTGCATTTAAGGTACTGTAGGTTAAATAGTCACCGATAAGGGGAACACCCTGTTCGTCGGCAAAGTCGCCCATGGTCACGAGCTGATAGGTCTCTCCCGGCTCAATGCGGGGCAGCCGGTTCAGTATCTCCATACTAAGCAGGGGTGCATCACTGACCGCTATATCAATAACGGCCTGCCCGGAAAGGTTGAAGCCATCATCCGCTATGACGGTCATGCCGGCCGGACCGCTGTAGCCCGGATCCGGTGTAAACAGGACGGACTGATCGGCCGCATGGATCATGGCAGTCCCATTCG
>JADHXR010000086.1 GCA_016782865.1 Phycisphaerae bacterium | reverse complement strand
GGTGGTGGAATTATTACCGCCACACCGAGACACATGCCTTCATTCGATCACTGAATGCCTGGATCATGCGTCGCTTACGTGCGATCATCTGGAAACACTGGAAGAATCGCCGCACGCGTATCCGTGAACTCAAGAAACGCGGCATTGGTCATACCTATGCAGTTCGAACGGGTTGTGCCCGTAAAGGTGCTTGGCGTATGAGTCGCGTCAAATGGGTTATCATTGCGTTACCGAATGCTTACTTCAAATCACTTGGATTGTATTTGCTCAGTTGATGATCTGCCTTGATCAGCCGAATCGCCGGATGCGGACCCGCATGTCCGGTGGTGTGGGAGGGGGCCTCCGCAAGGGGGCTCCCTATCCCGATAGCATTGTTGCGTTCTATTACAATGTCCTTTACACATTACAACCTGTCCCGTGTTGGCCCCGGGTCAACCTCCGGTATCTTTGCCTTGACGTCGCCGCTTGAGAATAGACTGACCGAGACCCCATATAGCACCTATGCTCCCAACGATCAGCACCAATACTATAACAGGCAGCGCCTCCATAGCCCTTCTCTCCCAGAATCCTGGTCCCGAAGGTCTCACACTAGCCTCGTCATAGGCCATCGCTGGATCAAACTGAAAAGACCCTACAATTAAATCACGGGCAGCTTTTGATTGACTCCAGTTAGACTCCGAGTCATAAAACATCAGTTGGACCGTTGCGTATCGGCCAAAGTGCCCAACCGTTTGTATTTTGACCTTGCCCACATTGGCTACTTGCATTTCAGATTTAAACTCATAGAGCCGCTTCTTCTTGTCGAAAGCTCCAGAGAGCTTGTTAGCCACATCTTTTGCTATATGGTCAAAGTCATCTTCATTAGGTTGCCCGTTTAGAAAACCGTCTTCGGAATATTTTATGGCCTCAACGAGCACATAGGGGCATTGTAACCGCCGGCCAGCGGCTTCGAGTTGGAATGCCACTTCATATTGAGATAACAAACGTTGTTTTACATCACCGGATGGTGATTTATCAAGAGTTTGGCGCAAAATGTCATCTGGCACTTGAGTCCATCCGTCCGGAATTGTGAAAGAGTAGCCATTCATTTCACTGTGAAAACGATTTTTCACAGCTCCCATACACCTGCCCAGGCACAGAGGGAACACTACCAACAACACAACAGCTGTAATCCGATACTCTCTCGTTTTCATTTTATCGCCTTCCAAAACCTTGCTGCTTTGTCGGCGGCCAAAAAGGGCACGGCTGCATCGTCCCTACAATGGCAAATATGCGAAATTTTGGGCCTTCACTTCATTGGGGTCAGCCCTGGAATTAATAGTCTAGCTGAACTACAATTCATATCGATAACTGTTCACTATATGAAAACTATCCTGTTACAAGGGCTGACCCTACGCAGTTCCCGCTGCCTGCCCACATCGACTCTTCGTCAGCGCGAGCAGGGATCGCACAGAGGAGCAAAGCGAGGGAAAGCAGGTTGAGGATCACGAGCAATTGCATGCGTGTTCTGGAACGTTTGGCTGGCTCTCCGTAATGATTACCATCCAGTGCAACGGATTGTCTTGCCGTTTCTACCTATCCTCACCCGATCAAGCGTCTTGTCCGTTTCGTCGAACGCACTGGCTCGTGAGACGCGTGCGTAGCACGCCGTCTCAATGAAGCCAGATGTTATATATCTTTATTTTGTAATCCTGCATACGCGAAACGGAAATAACATGATATCACGCATTGTGGGTATCGTAATTAACTGGCTTTCATGTAACTTATCATTTGTTTTTACTTCAATAAATAGAACTTCATCTTCTTTAATCAAGGTTAAGTCCGGCCAGCCATTTCTATATGTGTACGGGTCTTCTGCGACCTTTTTTGCTACTGCAATGTAGACATCTGTATCAACTGCATCATACATTGCAATAGCGAATTCCATAGACAACTCAGGGTATTCAGAAGCTATGAATGGATCAGATATAATTTCATGATAATTACTAATATACCTTTTCCTAGATACCGAAGGAATTGACATTATTATTTCTTCAGCTTTATCTTTAAGAATCGTAAGCTGCGCTTCTAGATACCTAGTGCAGGCATCTGCTCTATCATTGAATGAATTGTATTGGGCAAGCTTATCCAACATTAAAGATTTAAGTACTGTAAATATGCCTATGCCTTCAGTACTGATGCCGATATAGTTTAGAGATTCATAGTAAGCCAATAGGGCTTGCTCAGGTTTTCCTTCGTAAGGTAATTGAACGGTTTCATATTCCAGCGACATTTCAGAACACTGCTTTGCCAAAGGCATTCTTGAAATCACATATCGTCTCCCAAAATCAGTTAACTTATTGTCAGCACCCAATAAATTACGATCTCGTAAGGCTTTCAATGTTGGCTTGCCGACATGTTGAACTGAATCACCTGCATAAATTTCTAGGACAGCCTGATTCATTTGTTTCGTCAGTTTATTCAAAGGTTAATCCATTTCAAGCGTATAACGCACTGAATGATGGGCTGGAAGGGGCGCAGCCCCTGGAGGTCCCTCCGATTCAGATGTGGTGTGTTTGTACTATTACACTTTGATCCATTCTTGGAATTGCTTTTTATCTCTCTCCTTCGCTTCAAGCTTGAAATGTTGGGTCTCTGGATTTCTCAGCCATTCTGGGTTTACAGGCAGAGCAGCGTAAATATTATGGAAGATGTGGAGATACGGAGTGCCTACATTGTGGTTCACGTACAAGACAGCAACAGCACTGAGAGTTGTATTGTGGCTTGGCGTAACCCTCCGACGGCCACCAAATCTTCGATCCGACACCCAAGGGGCCACCGAAGTCTCTTCCGGAACAGCGAAAACAACCTCTTCCAATCCATACATCGCAGTCTTGATGGCATAGGGATCTACGTGGCGATTCGTTATTGGAACGTTGTTGTAGAGGATGAGTAGTGTCGGATATTTATCCTTAGCAAGCAGTCGTAGTTGCTTCGTGCCGTCGATAATCTTTTGGCTCGCTCGTTGTCCAGGTTTTCCTCCAAAGACTTCTGTTGAGCCGTGTTCTTCTAGCTGCTTCTGAAGATGCACTTCTTCTTGAGTAGGGTCGAACTGCTTGACCTCTGAGATCACCAAGTTTTCCTTTAGAATAATCTCATAGTCAGGAGTCCGCTTGTCAGACTCTGTAGGAATCCGGGAATGACAGATTGCATGCTTTTGACAGTACGATTCAAAGAGAGTCTCGGAGATTGTCTGCTGTGTCATAAACGTTTCCCCGCATAACAAGATGTGTGCTTTTACTGATAACACCGGAACAAGGAAGGGTGAATTGTGAAGGGTGAAAGATTCAGGCATCAGCTTTTGTCTTTTTGATGATAGTGCCCAGCATGCGCGATACTCCAGGTGATTTATCCAGAGTTCGACATAGGTTTACCACTCGCACAGCAAACTCAAACGTCCTTTCCATGAGATCATTTCTCACTTCTCACTTCTCTCTTCACCCTTCGCTCTTCACCCTTCTTCCGGCCTTCGGCCGGATAGACTCCGTCCCCGTCGGTGTCCCGCAAATTGCGGGCGCGCCAGAGAGCCTTCACCTTTGGCTCCAAGAATAAAGACATCAACGCTTCAGAAAATGTACGCCGCGACAGGTGGATGTGCAAGGGAAAACCTGCCAGAAAATGCAAAATGACGACGAGGCTTTCCAGCGTCTGCCAGATGTAGGGTAGCTCTAATAATTGCTTTTGAGCGGCAAGTAGAAGATTTTTGTATTCTGGCAAGGAATGGAAATCAGCCTTAGCCGAAGCTAAGGCGGCTTTTTCCTGACGCCATCCAGAATCAAGAAGATTCGTTTGCCCGCCAAAATGAATTTTTAGAGGTGCCCTGTATGCTTGAGCAAGGTTGCGGCGACCTGTTGTCGAAGATCAAGATCATCTGGATCCCCCGAAATTATGGCCGTTATCCACAAATCATCATGAAGAAGAAGTCAGCATAAAAAACTTGCCGTACCACTTGGCGCATTCTGGTATACTCTAATAGATGCTCTATGGACGGACACCCTTGGTAATGGATCAGGAACCGCTTTTTTGACTAAGAGGGTGTTTTAAAAGTTGATCGTCGGCCCGAGCCCCCGCGGCGCTTGAGCGGGGAAGGGCTCGAGCGAAAAGCCCCAGGGCACGAAGGCCGAAGCAGGCGATGTTGGTTCTATCGTCGATGCAGGCCGACAAAGCCATGGGGCTTTGCAGCCGGGCGAAGCCAGAGCAACTTTTGAAACACCCTCTAAGCCCGGCAGGATTCGAATCTGCGATTGTCGCTTGGAGAAACCAGCGACATTTGAAGGAGATTGAACTGATGCGCACATCCACAATGACCAGAGCCCGGCTGCTAATATGCATGACTTTCGCCTTTTGCATTGTCCTGCTCGGTATTCCGATCAGCACGACACAGGCGGCAACCTGGGAGCAGATCCAGGAGAAGTCCAACGTTCAGGGCGGGCTAATCATACACATAGGCTGCGGCGACGGTTCGCTGACCGCTGCGTTGGGCACCGGCGGTGCCTACATCGTGCAGGGCCTTGACGCAGATGCAGAAAACGTTGCAGCAGCTCGGGCACACATCAAGTCTAAAGGTCGTTACGGCAACGTTTCAGCGGACGTCTTCGACGGCAGGCATTTGCCGTACATTGACAATCTCGTGAATCTGCTTGTTGCTGAGAAACTCGGCGCCGTGACGATGGACGAAGTCATGCGGGTCCTGGTCCCGGGCGCGGTTGCGTGCATCAAGCGCGACGGCAAATGGACCAGGCACGTCAAACCCTGGCCCAAAGATATCGACGAGTGGACCCATTACCTGCATGACGCTACCGGCAACGCCGTCGCGCACGACACGGTGGTCGGGCCGCCCCGGCGCCTTCAGTGGGTGGGCAGCCCGAGATGGGGCAGGCATCATGACCACATGTCCAGCGTAAGTGCGGTAGTGACCTCGGGCGGCCGATTGTTCTACATTGTAGACGAGGCCCCGCGATTCTCGATCCTCGTAGCCCCCCAGTGGAAATTGGTCGCTCGCGATGCCTTTAACGGTACGATCCTGTGGAAACGTTCTATCGACCAGTGGTACAACCATCTCCACCCGCTCAAGAGTGGCCCGGCACAGTTGCCCCGGCGCCTTGTGGCCCAGGGTGACCGCGTCTATGTCACGTTGGGATTGGACGGCCCCGTAACCGCGCTCGATGCGGCAACGGGGCAGACCGTTGCCACCTACGAGGGCACCGCCGGGACCGACGAGATCCTTCTCTCGGATGGTATAATCCTCGCGCTGATCGGTGGCGAATCCGCACCGTCGGCTACGGCACAATCCAAACGTGAAAATCTCAAAGATCCTTCAGGCGAATCGGACGGCAAGCTCATTGCCCTGCGCGCCGAGTCGGGCGAAATATTGTGGACGAGCCCGCATGCGGTTGTAAAACTTGCCCTGGCGATGGACAGCAAGCGCGTTGTTCTCTTGAGCGCCGATCGCATCCTGTGTCTGAACAAAAGCAGCGGCGAGTTAATGTGGCGCAGCGAACCGTTGGCCCGTGCGGAGAAATTTCCCGTCCGGTCGGGACCGACGCTGGTGTTGTACGATGATGTCGTGCTCTTCGCCGGCAGCGAGCTGGCCGCCGAGGACAATCGAACCTGGAAAGTCAATCAGAACGATACACTGACTGCTCTTTCAATCAAGGACGGGACCGTTCTTTGGAAGGCGCCTCATCCGCTTTCCGGCTACGCCTCGCCGGAAGACGTCCTTGTAGCCGGCGGCCGGGTCTGGATCGGCGAGACCACCAGCGGTCACGCCGTAGGGAAATTTGTCGCCCGTGACATTTACACCGGCGAAGTTGTCAGCGAATTCGACCCGGACGTAGAGACGTACTGGTTTCACCATCGCTGCTATCGCGGCAAGGCCACGGATCGTTTCCTGTTGATGTCCCGAACCGGCACGGAATTCATCGACTTCAAGCAGCAGCACTGGGATATCAACCACTGGGTCCGCGGCGCCTGTCTCTACGGCGTGATGCCGGCCAACGGACTGATCTACGCACCACAAAATCCCTGTGCCTGTTTCCCGGAAGCCAAGCAGTACGGATTGAACGCACTGGCGCCGGCAAAGGGCCCGCGCATCGGCGCCTCGGCAGCTCGGATAGCGCGCCTACAGAAAGGCCCCGCATACGACCAAATAGACAATAGTCAATCGACAATAGTCAATCCCAAGGACTGGCCCACTTATCGTCACGACAATGCCCGAAGCGGTCGGACCAACGCATCGGTTCGGTCGGCACTGACCTCCACATGGAAGACTAATGTTGGCGGCAATCTGACCAGCCCGGTCGTGGCGGGCGGGAAGGTATTTGTCGCCTCCAAAGATACACACACGGTCCATGCTCTGGATGCTCGTTCGGGCAAGGCTCTCTGGAGCTATACCGCCGGGGCGCGAGTGGATTCACCGCCGACTATATTTCACCAGATGGTGTTGTTCGGATCAGCCGATGGCTACGTTTACAATCTCCGCGCCTCGGATGGCGCCCTGGCCTGGCGTTTTCGCGCAGCTCCCATGGATCAGCGGGCGATGTGGTTCGAGCAATTGGAGTCTGTCTGGCCCGTGCATGGAAGCGTGCTCGTGCAGGGCGGCGTCGTCTATTGTGTGGCGGGTCGTTCGGCGTTTCTGGATGACGGCATGCGTCTGATCAGGCTCGATCCCGCGACAGGACGTCTGCTTTCGGAAACCGTGCTCAATGATCAGGACCCTGCCGCAGGAAAGGCGATTCAGGATTACGCAAGGCAGCACAATATGCCCGTCTCGTTGCCCGACATTTTGTCCTGCGATGGCCGGCTTGTATACATGCGGTCTCAGCCGTTCGATCTCGAAGGCAAGAGATTGGCCCTCGAGGCGTTGCCCTACGCGGGTAATCCCGAAAAGTATTCGATACCTTCCACACAGCAGCCCGAACATGCTCACTTGTTCTGCCCGACGGGTTTCCTCGACGACAGTTGGTGGCATCGCACATACTGGGTCTATGGCAGCCGCTTCCTCGGGGGCTGGGCCGGTTATCCTCAGGCGGGCAAGGTCGCTCCTTCCGGAAAGATTCTGGTATTTGACAAAGAGAATGTTTACGGCTACGGGCGCCAGCCCCAATACTATCGCTGGACCACGCCGATTGAGCACCACCTTTTCTCCGCGGCCAAGGATCCATCTGCCGTCGAGCAGGAACGACCTGAGAGACCCCGGCAAGAGAAGCGGAATCAACAGAAAGGCTTCAAGGTTTTTCATCGCTGGACTAAAGACATTCCGCTATTTGCCCGCGCCCTGGTGATGGCCGACCGCACTCTGTTTGTTGCGGGCCCGGCGGATATCATCGACGAGAACGAGATCAGAAAACGCCTCGACACCCCCGAAGCGGCCCGGCAATTGCGTGAGCAGGTCGCCGCGTTCGTCGGCAAGAAGGGCGCGATGCTTTGGGCGGTGTCCGCCGCCAACGGCCAGAAGCAGGCCGAGCTTGCCCTCGATGAATTGCCCGTCTTCGATGGTATGGCTGCCGCCTACGGCAGGCTGTTCCTGACTACCGTCGACGGCAACGTGCAGTGTTTGGGAGAGGACAGATGACCGAACTGTTTGCAGTGCGCAAGTTCTCAGCCTCTCTTTTGATCCTCGGATACTTTGTCCTTGCGGGTCAACAGCAGACGTTCGCTCAGGATGCTGCCAGTGCTGCTGACGAGGCGCTGCTAGATGAGATTTCCAGAGCTGCTTTTCAATTCTTCATTCGTCAAGCCGACCCGGAATCGGGACTGGTGCGGGACAAAACCGGCGTCGAATATTGTAGCGTGGCTTGCGTTGGTTTTGGCCTGGCGGCAATGCCTGTAGCCGCCGAACGCGGCTGGATTGATCGCAACGACGCCGAGGCGCGAACTCTTCGCGCGCTTCGCAGCCTCGCTCGCTCATCGGCACATCACCAGGGCGTCTTTTGTCACTACATCGATCTTCACACGGGCCAGCCGACCAGACGCGGCTACGAGCAGGTCGCCTCGACCATCGACACGGCCTTGCTCATGGCCGGTGTAATTACGGCCGGCCAATACTTCTCGGGCCAATGTGCGACGCTGGCGGACGATTTGTTCACCCGGATCAACTGGCGGCGATTTCTCAATCCCGACACCGGTCAGGTCTACATGGCCTGGCAGCCCGAACGTTTCGACCGGATGAACGGCCCCGGGCAATTCAAGAAAGCCACCTGGAACTGGTACACCGACGAGACCATGCTGATCTGTCTGCTGGGGCTATCGGCGCCAAATCAACGGTATCGCCTGCCTGCGGACTGCATGACGAAATGGAAGCGGCCCAAAGGACGTTACGGTGACGGCGAGCAGTTCATCTATACCTGGCCCGGTACGTTCTTTACCTATACGTTTGCCCATTGTTTCTACGATTTTCGCCTGATGGGCAAAGACGCCCAGGGCGTCGATTGGTTCGCGAACACCCGCCGGGCCGCCGAAGCTAACCGCGACTGGTGCAGGGACAATGCGGCCCACTTCAAAAGCTACGGCCCCGATCGTTGGGGCATAACCGCGTGCGGAGGCCCCGGCAACAAATACGTCGTGCCTGGCCATCAACCGCGAGGCGCCAGAGGAGACGCTCCGGCCGCTGGGACATTGGCCCCGTACGGAGCGGCAATGGCGCTACCGTTTCTGAAGGAAGACGCTCTGGCGGCGTTGCGACACATGCGAAGTCTGGAACTCGATGGTCGCCCAATCTGGCGCGACCCGGAGCAAGGCGGTTATGGATTGGCTGACGCCTTCAACATTGACGAGAGTTGGATCTCGGACCGGACCTTTGGCATCGCCCACGGGCCAATGCTCATAATGATAGAAAACGCCCGAACCGGCCTGATCTGGAAATCGTTCATGTCCAATGGCCACATTCAAGCCGGAATCCGAAGGGCCGGTTTCCGATACGATCTCGATCTCAGAGACAATTAGCGCCAAATATAGTATGAAAAAGGTCTGCTAGTCCTGAGCGTCGCCATTATCCAAGATCTAACACCATCTTTACAGACGATGATATGATCTTCCTACGGAACTGTCCCATCGAGCACAACACGAAAACCCACATAGTTGAGTTTGGTTGAGGGTGTCTCCCGATGGCGGTAAGCCGAGCGACTCTGGTACAAGTCTGACCGCCAGCTGCCGCCGCGGACTTCGCGGTTCAAACCATGGTCCAGCCCCATCGGGTCCAATCGCGGGCTCCTTCTGTAGTAGCCACCAGCGGACGAATCCTGACACCACTCACGAACATTTCCATGCATATCATATAGACCGAATGCGTTGGCTTCGAAACTGCCTACAGGGACAGTGCTCTCCATCGGCAAACCGAGTTTTCCAAGTACCTTCATATTCCTGTCATATTTGCGGCTAGTGGAGTCGTCTCGACTGGAGTTCTCAGCATTGCACAGGCCAGTCCACTCAGAGTCGCCCCACGAGAAACGGGTCGTTGTACCTGCCCGGCAGGCATATTCCCACTCCGCCTCGGTGGGCAATCGGTACGTCCCGCCCTCTTTCTGACTGAGCCTAAGACAAAACTCAATGGCATCATCCCACGAGACCATTTCCACGGGAAAACCGTCACCTCTGAAATGGCTTGGATTCTTATTCATGATTGCCTCGTATTGCACCTGGGTCACTTCGCATACACCCATCCAAAAGCCTCTGCTGATCCTGACTTCGTGAGCAGGGCGTTCCTCCGGCGATCCGCCTTGCCCAGATGGAGTACCCATCAGAAACTCACCCGGCGGAACCCAGACAAGCTTCATTCCTATCGAATTGCTTATGATCTCACCGCGATGACGAGCAGCGATCTCCCGTTTGAGGTCAAAGGCCTCCTCATGAGAAGGGGCCAGCGTGAGTAATTCGTCTAATGCAGCGAGGGATTCTTGGCTGTCGCCCATGCTGTTGTAGCTCTTGGCCCGTCGAAACAACTCGTCTATCCGTGCCTGCTTCTGCCGTTCTTCGTCAGCCTTCTTCTTTCTCAGCTCTGAAAAGATAGTGTCTCGTTCATCTCTATCAGCTACCTCATTCAATAAACGATTGAGTTGTCCCGGGGGCGTGTCGCCTGTTACTACTTTTCTGTAAACGTCTGCTATTTTACTGGCGGTCTCGTTGTACAGATGATCGCCGCAACTCAAGATGACTTCAGCGCCTCTGTAATCCTCAAGCTCGATTTCACCCTCATAGAAAAGGTCTAGGAGCACCTCTATGCGAGTCTGTCTGGTTCCATAGTATGATGCTTCCCACGGCTGAGGAGACCGCGGCGGGGGCAATTCATCAAATGGAACGTGCAGCCCCTCGACCGTTATCCGGGAGAAGTGTTCACCCTTGAGGCCCCGAAAGGAGTAGGGGATCCTAAGTTGTTCGTTCTGATCATTTAGGTCCTTATTGTGAGCCTTGAGCAGATCCACGCCAATAAGGTCCAACTCGTTACCAGTTTGATCACTAATCACAAATTCTTCCGGATCAGCGTCACTACTCTTATCAGCTTTTCCAAGGATCTCACGAAGTACCCTCGGCAGGTCGTCGGAGTAATAGCCAATCTCCAGAGTCAGGCTTCTGGCATACTCCAGGCGAGATGTGGATCGGCCGCTGGTAAACACGTGGCGGGCGTGGACGGGTACACTTAGCGACAACGATTCAGTTCGCGTTTGCCCTGCACGCAGACGAGCATACCTCCCAATGGGGCGGAGATCCCAGTAGACTTCGGCCGCGACGTCCATCCGCCTGCGGATTACAAGCGTCTGGCCTCTTTCTGACAGGAACACCTCGGAGTCGGCATCATAATTCACGGCGACGTCTTCGCAGACCCAGATATCTTGCTTCGAATCATTCCTGAGTTGATATCGTAAATCAAGACGCTTGCCGGTCACCCTAAACGCTCCGAGCATGACTATTATGGCCGGTGTCTCAACGCTACTATGTGGTTTGCCCTCAGGCAACGCTTGTACTCCTTCTGAAGAAGTGACGGTCAGGGAAAACGCAAGAATCAAACCTGCATATCTGCTCATCTCTAATCTCCTCACTCTTGGTGTACAAGACATAAGTCTATACTCTACTTCACCGGATACGGTGGTAACGGAGGTATCTCTTTCTCCTTGGTCTTCAACTCTTCCAGAATTACTTCGATTGCCTTATTCAACTGTTGGTCTATCCCGGCGTATTCTTTCGCCGGGTCGTTATCGACGTAGATGTCCGGTTCGACGCCGTAACCTTCGATGATCCAGTTCTTGCCTTCGGTATCGTAGCGGGAGAACTCCGGCTTATTGAGAAAGCCGCCGTCCAGCAGCGGCAGAGAGCCGCGAATTCCGACGACGCCGCCCCAGGTTCGTTTGCCGACCACTTTGCCGAGTTTGTGCTGCTTGAATCTATAGGTGAACAGGTCGCCGTCCGAGGCGGAGAACTCGTCGGCCAGGCATACCATGGGTCCGTAGATCATGGCCGACGGGTCCGGCTCAGGTGCGCCGTTTCTGCCGAAGTCGATCATGACAATTTCCCGTCGCAGCCGTTCGATCAACATGGGCGAGACATTCCCGCCGCCGTTTCCGCGGACGTCGATTATCAATCCCTTCTTGCGAATCTGAGGGTAGAAATATTTCACGAATTCATTCAGGCCGCGACGTCCCATGTCGGGCACGTGAATGTAGCCTACCTTTGCGTCGGTGGCGTCACTGACTTTTTCAATATTGGTCTGCACCCAGTCGTAATAATACAGGTTCTCTTCACTGGATATCGGCACGACTACGACCTGGCGGGCGCCCCTGCGGGCCGGTTTTGAATTGAGCTTCAGCGTGACCTGTTTGCCCGCTTTGTTGAGCAGCAACTCGTGGATGTCACTTACATCGGCCGTGGAGTTGCCGTTTACGGCGAGAATGTAATCGCCCTGATTGGCATCGACTCCGATCTCAGTCAGGGGCGAGCGCGAGCTCTTGTCCCAAT
Organism: Phycisphaerae bacterium; assembly: GCA_016782865.1. Classification (GTDB taxonomy): domain Bacteria; phylum Planctomycetota; class Phycisphaerae; order Sedimentisphaerales; family Anaerobacaceae; genus SG8-4. The sequence goes on along the minus strand of JADHXR010000086.1, from coordinate 21,679 downwards.
TCTGACCGCGCAGAATCTTCTCAATCCTGTAGTATCCCGATTTTGAATCGCGCTTAATCTCGGCTCCGAGAAGACCCATCGCTATCCTTTTCGGCTTGGGATATTCTCCGCCGCCCACGTACGTGTGGCCGACGTTGAGTTCGCTTATCATCTCGCCGATGATATATGTCAAATCGACCCTGTGGTTCACGTGAGCAACCAGCGGTTCATAGCGCTGCCGCATGGCCGGCCAGTCCACGCCGTGCATGTTGGGAACGTAGAAGAATTCCCGCATCTGCCGCCAGCATTCGTTGAAGATCTGTGCCCACTGCTTCTTCTTGTCCAGATGCACCTCCATTGTGGACAGATCCAGCGTATCCTTCATCGTAATCTTCGATTTGGGCAGATCGATGATGGCATACTTTTCTCCGGAAGCGACCAGCATCTTCTTGCGGTCGGCCGATATCTCAAAGCCGCCGATGTCACCCAGCTCGGTCTCTTCTTGCTCCTTCAGATTGTAGGCAAACAAACCGCTCTTGTCGTCTCTGCTGGTCCTTCTGCCGTAGTACAGATGATCGCCCGCCGAGGCCAGGTCCCGATAGCTGCCCACTGCGGTCGGCAACACGGCGATGCGATCCTTAATACCGTCGATATCGACTTTGATTCGCTCTTGCTTCTCTTTCTTCTTCTGTTCGGCCTTCTGCGGTTGCTTCTCTGCTTCGTTGGGATCAGTATTCTCGACGTCTTCTTCTTTCTCAGTCTTCTTCTCGCTCTTTATCTCGACTTCGTCACTTTTTGGCTTGAAAGGCGAATCAGTGTCTTTTGCCAGGGTCAGGAGATAAATGCGCGACATGTCCTGATAGGCGTGGTTCCACTCGGTCCTGCTGTAGATCGGATTGAAGTCCCGGTCGGAGGTGAAAAAGACCAACTTGCCATCGGAGCTGAAGATTGGCTGGGACGCCGAATACCAGCCGTCGGTCAATTCGTGGGACTTCTTGTCCCTCAGGGAGTAGATATAGATCTTGCTCATCATTTCAACTTCGGATTTGGCGTACACGATCCACCTGCTGTCCGGCGACCACGAGTAAGATCTGAACTCCCAACTGTCGGATTTGTCGACCTCTGTAATCTTGCCGCTTCTGACACTGACGAATCGCAGGCGCAGCCGTTTGTCCGCCCAGAGGATTTTCCCGCTGTCGGGCGACCACTTGATTTGATACTTGTACGTCTCGGCGTTTCGCGTGATCTGTCTGGCCTTTCCGCTGCCGTCCTGGGGGACGACATAAATCTCGTCTTCACCCGAAGCGTCAGAGATGTAGGCGATCCACTTGCCGTTGGGGGACCATTTGGAGTTTCGCTCGTGAACGCCGGGCGAATCGGTGAGATTCCGAATGGCGCCATGTTTGGCGGGCACAGTGAAGACATCTCCTCTGGCGCCGAAGAGTGCTCGCTTGCCGTCAGGAGCGATTTCGTAGTTGGTGACGTTACCGGCAACACTGACTATCTCACTCCTGCCTCCGCTCAGATCCTCCTGAATACGGATGTTCACTTTTTCATACTTTTCGCTCTCAACATCGAGGCGATAGATGTAACCTCCGTTTTCAAATACGATTGCTTTCTTGCCGAGTGATGGAAACTTGATGTCGAAGTCGGTGAAATTGGTGATTCTTTCGGTAAGCTTTGAATCGAGATCGTAAACGAACAGATTCATGCGTTTGTTCTCGTCGCGGTCGGAGAGAAAGAATATCTTCTCGCCACTCCACATGGGGATTATATCCTGTGCAGGGTTCTCTGTGATGTTCTCAATTTCTTTTGTCTTGAAGTCGTAGATCCAGATATCGTCAGCCATGCCCCCGCGATACCGTTTCCACGTGCGAAACTCACGGAATATGCGATTGTATGCGAGCTTCTTGTCGTCCGGTGAGAAAGAGCAGAAACCCGCGCGGGGCAGCGGCAGCTCATCGGCGAGTCCCCCCGATTTGGATACGCAATAGAGCCGGCCGTTGAAGCTGTTGAACGATCGCATCCGCGAGCGGAAGATGATGCTCTTGCCGTCATTCTTCCAGGCCATCACGATGTTGTTTGGTCCCATTCGGTCGGACACGTCGTCCCGACCGAGTGTAGCTGTGTGAGTCAGACGCTGAGGTACGCCGCCGCTTGCCGGCATGAGATAGACTTCGGTGTTGCCGTCGTACTGGCCTGTAAAGGCGATGTGCTTTCCGTCAGGAGAAAAGCGGGCGAACATTTCAAAGCCTTCGTGATTGGTCAGCTTTCGGGCCACGCCGCCGGTGGATGAGACACTGTAGAGATCGCCCGCATAGGTAAAGGCAATGCGATCTTTGTGAATAGCCGGGAAGCGCAGTAATCTTGCCTCGTCTTGAGCGAACGCAGAATTGACAATCAAAACAGCAACGAGGGAAAAAGCAAACGAGCGATTCATTTGAACTCCTTTCTTGAGCACCGAAGATTCATCCTTAACAAGCGTCACATTGGAAACTCATGTTATCCTCTGAACTCGGATGATGCAAGAATTCCCACCGGAGCGGTTGACTCACACACGGCCGGACGCTATCCTATCGTGTGTATTTGTGATGACTTAAGATCGAGTTAGAAGGAGAAGAAAGTGGAAAAGTTGACTCGCCGGCAATTTGTGAAGATCATGGGACTCTCAGCGGCAGCGGGCGCGCTGCCGAGTGTAGCATCGGCACAGCGGTCGCGGCGCAAACCGAACATTCTGTTCATCATGGCGGACGACCATACGAGTCAGGCAATCGGATGTTATGGGCTCAGGCTGAGCGAGTATGCGCATACGAATAACATCGACTTTGCCGAGCTGTTCTTAGACTACGCCGGCGCCGCTATCCCGGAGACCATGCAGGGGCGCAGCTTCCGACAGAATCTACTGGGCAAGACGCCAGATGATTGGCGTGACGCCATGTACTATCACTACTGGTCGCACGCGAGCCAGCGGCCCAGCCATTACGGCATTCGAACGCAGCGGTACAAACTGATCTACTACTATGGCCTTGTCCGAATGAAACGAAAGCCCGAAGAGTGCTGGGAGTTGTACGACTTGCAAAACGATCCCTATGAGCGGTTCAACCTATACGACAATCCCGAGCACAAAGAGACAATCGCAAACCTCAAGCGTCGCCTGGAACAATTGCGACGACAATACAAGGATACTCAGGACCCGCTGCGAACGTGAGAACCGCCGTCAGTTGCTATAGTTTCCAGCCGTTGCGATATTCGCGCCGGATGAAAGCGTCGGCCTCGGGGCAACCGATGGCCTTGAGATTTTCTGCGTCCCATATGATTCTTCTGCCCGTACGCAGTGCGACGTTGCAGAGCAATGCGGCTTCGGTCAGGGCGCCCGAGTAGTCGAAATTGCACGTAGTGGGCCCGGCTGTCTTGCAGGCTTCGATCCATTCGCGGTGATGGCCTATGGAGTTCGGAATAAACTGATCGGGCGGCGCAAAATCGGCAAATTTCTCTTCGGGCAACAATTGGTGTTTATTGTAGTCGGAAATCAGCATCCCTTCCGAGCCGATGAACAGCACCGCGCTGCCCCACTGTGGGATATTCTTCTCCTTCACGAGAGCCGGGTAACCGCCCCCGTTGTACCAGGTCAATGTGACCGCCGGCAGATCGCCGCGAGCGGCATATTGCTGCCGGGCGATCGTCCAGTTTGCGGCGCTCTCGGCGTGAACAGGGCCCTCGGCTTCCACCGTGACCGGATGCCGCAACTTAAGGGCCCAGAACGCAAGGTCGCAGTAGTGGCAGAAGAAATCGCCGAGTTGGCCGTTTGCGAAGTTCCACCAGTAGCGCCATTTGAACGGTGCGTACTCAGAATGGTAAGGCCGGTAGGCCGCGGGTCCGAGCCAGATGTCCCAGTCGAGCGTCTCCGGCACGGCGGGCCGGTCCGTGGGGACGTCGCGCTGCGACATATTCGTCGGCTTCGGCGGCCCTGCGAAGTTGGCGCCCAGCCATACGTGGACATCCCGCACCTCGCCGATGGCGCCCATCCGGACAAGCTCAACCACGCGGCGGTAGTTGTCACCGGCGTGAATCTGTGTCCCCATCTGCGTCACGAGCCCGTTCTCGCGGGCGACTTGGGCCATCATCCTGGCTTCGTACACGCTGTGGGTCAGCGGTTTCTCGCAATAGCAATGCTTGCCCATCTTCATTGCCATCACACCGGGCGGGGCATGCGTATGATCGGGGGTGCCGATGACGACCGCGTCGATCTTGCTGTGCATCTTATCAAGCATCTTGCGGAAATCTTTGAACTGCTTGGCCTTGGGGAATCGTTCGAAGGTCTTTGCCGCGTGGCTGTGGTCAACGTCGCACAGGGCGACGATGTTCTCGTCGGCCACGCCATTGACGTCGGCGGCGCCGCGACCACCGATGCCGATTGCAGCGACGTTCAGCTTCTCGTTGGCCTGGGCCGTATATGCCGACCGGCTGTTTGACAGGATAATGAGGCTTGATCCGCTCCAGGCGGCATTGCTCAGGAAATTGCGACGGGTCATTTTTCGATGCATCGGTCTTTGCTCCTTTTTTTCTCGAATGAAGTAGCTATGCAAATCTTCTCACACGCAGCCAATTGTACCATACCAATCGTAATCTAGTTCAGGAGAATCGTAAACTTCCGTAAAAGGACGTCCCAATGCCGCGCAGAGCGACTTTAGGCGTCGCATTCGCTCGTATCCGATGCCGCTGAGAAAATCGTTTCGCACGGCTATCTCCAGTGTGACGGCCTCTTTCCAGACGGCTCGCCCCGCCATCACGCCGCTGGCTCCCGCCTCGCAGGCAACGCGCACCTGTTTCAAAAAAGTGTCATAATCCACACCCCCCGACAGTAATACCCAGGGGACGTCACTTACCTCGGTCAATTCCTCGCATGCATCACGCCAGAGGTTCTCGTCGGGCTCGATACTCACATCCACGGGGAACTCTGCTTTGAGAATATCAGCGCCAAGCGGGACCAGGCGGCGCGCAGTTTCGATCACCACCTTGCGTCTCTGTTCAGGCGGCAGAGGCCCGCGCGAACCGTCGGAGGCGTACGATAACGGTTCAAGAAAAAATGGAATGTCATGATTGTCACACTCCAGAGCTACCTTCTGAACGAGTGCCTCTCGTTTGCTCGCTTCCGGGGCGTCAGGATTATAATAGAGCAACATTTTGGCGCCCGAGGCCCCCAAGCGAGCCGTCTTTTCGACCGACCAATTCTCAACCAGGGTTGTCCATCGATTGAGAGGGTCACCCGTCGATCCGGTATCCAGAGCGACGAGCAATCCCGTCCGGGCCGGCATCGAGCCGTCCGCGACGCATTGGCCGGCAGCCGTTTCGGGATCGAGCAGGACCGCGGTTGTCACCGGCGCCAGATGTCGCACTATATCCTTTTTTAGAGCGGTTAATGCCTCATCTGTTTTGCCCTGGGGTGACTCGGTTTCCAGCGAGCGACGAAGCGGACCGCGGTGATCGACGGCCAGCACGGCGAAAGTCCCTCCCGCACCGGCGGTTTGCTGCAGCCGGCGCCATTTGCCGACGGTCAAGGTCTTTGATCTTGCCAACTCTCAGACTCCTTTCGCCCTGAGGTATTGGCGGTTGCGCAGGGCGCTTTCTTTGGGCGAACCCATCCCAGGCAGGACGTCCTGTTCGACCACTGCCCAGCCGTCATAGTTTCGTTGCGTCAGCCACTTCAGCACTGCGGGAAAATCGACACAGCCTTGCCCGAGTTCACAGAACACGCCTCGCCGGACCGCCTCGAAATAATCCCAGCCCTCTCCTCGGGCGCTGTCGGCGATTTTGGGATCGCAATCCTTAAAGTGCATATACCAGATACGCTCGGCGAAAAGGTCGAGGCCTTCCAGCACAACACCCGGATCATTGCTTCCTGAGCCGTAGGCGTAATGACCGGTGTCGAATACCAGCCCCAGCAGATCGGGATCGGTCATATCGAGCAAGCGGGCAACTTCGTCGGGCCTTTCAACGAATCCGGCGCAATGATGGTGGAACACTGTGCTAAGACCCGTTCGTGACTTCACTGCCCGGGCGACGTCCTCGGCGCCGCGGGCAAACACCTTCCACTGCTCATTCGTCAGGGCCATCTCGCAACCCGTGAGCCCCGCATTGGCGGTCCGGACCGCATCGGTTCCGTTGTCATCGGCGAGCGCCAGAAACGGCAATTGCTCGTACTTACCCTTCTCGGCGACACAGGCGAGCAGGTGGGCGATCTTCACCGACTCGGCCACCCCGGCTTCGTGAGCGGCGGCATCCTTTAACGCCACCGGCACAAACGCCCCGAGCATCACGAGCCCGCGCCGGGTTAGCTCGGCGCCCAGCCGCTGCGGCTCGGTGGGCATGTAACCCCAATCGCCCAGTTCGGTTCCTCCATAGCCTGTTTCGGCCAACTCGTCGAGCATTTGCCCGTAAGGTATTGCCCGGCCCTCGAGCCCTTCGAACTCCAACGAGCCCCAGGAGCAGGGGGCATTTGCGATGCGAATTGTCGACATTTATGTCCTCCTGATTTCTCTTGGAACTGTACTTCTACAAGTCTCTTGTCGGATCAGAAGAAGAACCTCTCCAGTTTGCGATTCTTTTCCCATTCCTTGCGGGCCTTCCTGACGCCGTCCATTTCGCTGACTTCCGCTACGGGGACATCCCACCAGCTTTCGTAGCCGGGAACGCCCTCATAACGATCGTTTTGAATATAGATCACCGTAGTCCGGTCGGTCTCTTTGGATTTCTTGAATGCTTCAACAAAATCGTCATACGTTTCGCACTCAATCACGTAGGCGCCCAATCCCCGCGCGTTCATGGCAAAATCCACGGGCAGCCCCTTCACTGCATCAGCGGAATCATCGGGCAGCTTGTTATTGATCGGGAAAGCATAGCGCGTGCCAAAACCCTCCTGGCCCAACGAACGGCTCAGCCCGCCGATACTGTTAAAACCCTGGTTGTCCATCAAAACGATCGTGAGTTTATATCCTTCCTGTATGGATGTGACAATCTCATTGCACAGCATCAAATAGCTGCCGTCGCCCACCATGACGATCACTTCGCGATGCGGCGCCGCCATCTTGATTCCAAGGCCGCCGGCAATTTCATAACCCATGCAGCTATATCCGTATTCGAGATGGAAATTCTTCGAATGTCGCGTGCGCCAAAGTTTGTGCAGGTCGCCCGGCATGCTCCCCGCGGCGTTTATCATTATTGCGTCGGGCTCGCTCAACTTGTTGACTGCGCCAATTAGTTCTCCCTGACTGGGCAGAGGCTCGTTACGAATCGCATAAATGCGATCGACCTCCTCCTGCCATTGATCGTGCAGTTGCCGGGCCTTCTGCTCATGGGCCGGCTCGGCGCGATAACCTTCGAGCAAATCCATCAGTTCCTCGATAGTTACCCGCGCATCGGCTATCAGCGGCAAGGCGGCATGCTTGTACGCATCGAACTCGGCGACGTTAATATTGACGAAATGAACATCCGGATTCTGAAACGCAGTTTTGCTCGCCGAGGTAAAATCGCTGTAGCGTGTTCCGATGCCGATCACCAGATCCGCCTCGCGCGCTATGCGGTTCGCGGCGAAGTTCCCCGTTACGCCCATCGCGCCGAGGTTAAGCTTATTGTCGTAGAGCAGGCTGCCCTTGCCCGCCATGGTTACACCTACCGGAATTCCTGTTTTGGCAACGAATTGTGCGAGGACGTCCTGGCCCCCACTGTAAATGACACCGCCGCCGGCGATGATCAGCGGGCATTTGGAATCGCGGATCCGCCGGACCGCCCGCGCCAAGGCTTTGCTATCCGCTCGATTGCGCGGGATTCTCCAGGTGTGGTTCTCGAAGAATTCTACCGGGTAGTCGTAGGCCTCGGTCTGAGTATCCTCGGGGAGCGAGATTGTCACCGCGCCTGTATCGGCCGGGCTGGTGAGCACCCGCATAGCCTCGGGCAGCGCCGTCAGTATCTGGTCGGCCCGGTTGATGCGGTCCCAGTATCGGCTCACCGGTTTGAAGCAGTCACTTACCGATATATCCTGGGTTGTTTCGCACTCCAACTGCTGGAGAACCGGCGCTACGTTGCGACGTGCGAATATGTCACCGGGCAGAAGCAGCACGGGCAGGTGATTCGTCGTCGCAACCGCCGCTCCGGTAATCATGTTTGTCGCTCCGGGGCCGATCGACGAGAGGCAGACAAACGTCTGCATCCGATTCTTCGTCTTGGCATAGGCCGCCGAGGCATGTACCATCGCCTGCTCATTGCGGGTCTGGTAGTAGCGAAGCCGTGGATATTGCTGCAACGCCTGGCCTATTCCGGACACACAACCGTGGCCGAAAACACCGAAACACCCCGCGAACAGGGCGTTCTCCTCGCCGTCGCGCTCGGTGTACTGACTTGTCAGGTACTTGATCAGCGCCTGCGCCATCGTCAAACGAACAGTTTTAGCACTCATGTCGAAACCTCCATACGTTATTCGAGTCCACCATAATCGGTCACAAAGGCTAACATCTCTTCATAGGTCGGCATGAAATTCGCACAACCATGTTTGGTGACAACAATCGCCCCACATGCGTTGCCTATACGAGCGGACTTGTACCATCCCAGGTCATTGACGTACCCGTAAAGAAACCCGGCGGCAAATGCGTCCCCGGCTCCCAGTATGTTCGTCACTTCCACGGGGAATCCCGGTGCGTCAATCCGCTCGATCCTGCCCTCATCATCCACCAGATGAACGCATACACCGTCACTGCCTTTTTTTTGCAGCAGTGCTTCTGGTCCCATCGACAGCATCTTGCGAATTGCCTGATCCACATCTCCTCGAACCTGGGTATCCGAAACCGAGTCCGTCATTTCAATATGGCTCACGTCCGTCAGCATGGCGGCGTTTATCTCGTCTTCGGTTCCGATCACAACATCCGCCAGCCGAAGGGCCGAGCGCACTGCCACTCCGAATGCTCTCGGATCATGCCATTGATCGGGGCGAAAATCAATATCGAGAACGACCTTCGTGCCCGCCTGGCGGGCCAGCTCGGCGGCGAATAACGTCGCGCTGCGGCTCGGCTCCAGGGACAGATTTGTGCCGGCGAACTGAAACACTCTGCTCTCGGAAACGGGCGCCTTGAGAACGTCGTCTATCGTCAATGCTATGTCGGCGCAATTGTCACGATAATAGACCAGGGGAAAACTGTCGGGCGGCTCTATCCCCAGGACCACGGCGCTGGAACGGTTGCCGGGCTTGCGGCATATAAATTGTGTCTCAACCCCTTCGGCCTGCAGAAACTTCAGAATAAAATCCCCTACCGGGTCTTGCCCGAGCCCCGTCAGCAGGGCGGTCTTCAATCCAAGCCTTCGTCCTCCCACGCTGATATTCGTCGGCGAGCCTCCGACATACGCGGCGAAACTTCTGATGTCCACGAACGGCGAGCCAATATCGTTGCTGTAAAGGTCGATTGATGACCGCCCCATGTGAAGCGTATCGTATGTCCGCGTGGCTTGCCTCATACAGCACTCCTGAAAGTTCGAATAGGTTAATACAACGGGAGCCGGCCGTCTTTCTGTTTGTACGTATCCTTGACCCAGGCGTATTTCGGATCGTCCTGATTGGCGAGCGTCTGCGCGCTGCCCGCCAACACGTTCAAATAATAAGTCATATATCCCGGGGCGCTGACGACGGGATGATAACCTTCTGGGACCAGAACAGCACAGTTATCTTCCGCCCGGACCAAGGCGTCAATTGGGTAGCCCGCCTTGTGAAGGGGCGATCTTTCATCGGTATATACCCGCTGATAGGCATATCCCTCGGGCTTGTCAATCTTGTAGAAGTAAACTTCCTCCAGATCGGCTTCGAGCAGATTCCCCTGGTCATCCTCTATGTGCGTATCATGCTTGTGAGGCGGATAGCTGCTCCAGTTGCCGCTGGGAGTATAGACTTCGACCAGCACCAGCCGATGGACGGGCGAGCCCGACGGCAGCAAATCATTGATCTGACGGCTGACGTTATCGCCTCCGCGCACTGCGATCGCCACATCTTCGGGTTTGATCAGCCAGGGCTCACGGTCCTGATCGGTCGGCACCCAGGCCACGGCATACTCGCCGGCCTGCTCGGCTGTAATAGTGAACTCGCTCTGCCGGGGCAGATACAATGCGTGAGCCGCGCCTTCAAAAACGTTCTTGCGCCCGCCGATCCCGGTCCATTGCCCCCGATTCGAGTCAATGGCATAACACCCGCTCAGGTTTACTATGGCCAGCTCATTCTCACCGGTCCTAAATGACCAGCTCTGATTGGCCGCAAGTTGTCTGACCTGAAAGGAAATGTATTCCCACCCCGCCTGCTCAGACGTGACCGAGAGAATCAGATCCGGATCGTCCTGAAAGACGCCGGGCTTAACTAAAATGTTCTCCGCAGTATATCGCACGTATTAGACTCCTCGAACACGCCAAACAAGGTTGAAAATCAGCTTTCCCATTTTGCCACCCAATTCGAATTGCCAGGGACACGGCATGAATTCTTCAGGCATTTTGCCATTTCTTCGGCGTCGCCACAACTGCAAAACTTGAGGGCACCTCTAATAATTCATTTTGACTGCAAACGGCTGCAATCGATTCTGGCGGCGTTGAAAGATCAAAATGCGTCCTCGATGGTGAATAGCACCACCTCCGGGCATTTTGAACTTCCGCCTTGCCAGAATCGATTTCGCTCGTTTTCGTCTGAAAAGCAATTATTAGAGGCACCCTTGAGAATATGCCGAATTGACAAGCTCCGAGTCAATAGAGCTTTCCGAAATCGCGCTGTTGCGCAACGGCTGTCGCGCCGGGCATGTCCACGCGCGGCTTTGCATCGAGCGCCTTCTTGCCCTGGCGGATCGCCCTGAGCATCGCAAGATAAACGGGATCGCTACGGTCCTCGAACAGAGGCGGGCTTTGATTGCGTTTCGTCTTTGCCAGCCCCAAACCGCCGGCCTGTTCGCTCAGGTGGGCGTTCAATGCCCGGCTGAACTGAGGCCGGGTAAGATTTATCCACGTGTGGTCTATTTTCGGTTTGTCCGTAGAGTTGTGGCACGAAGCGCAGTTGGACTTGAAAACCGTCTCGAATTCCAGGTACCACGACGCCATCGTATTCTTGTTCTCGGCCCACGTGTCCCGGCCTCCCATAGTGTAGGGCCGTGACATGTCCCATGTGCTGTAATAGGGCACGTTGCTGTCGATCCAGACGTAGATTCGCCGGCGGCTCTGGTCGTCCATTTTCACGCCGGCGTGTTCGGACTCGATCAGTTCGGTCAGTTTGCTCGCCCATGAACCGCTCTGGAGCGGCTGGAAGTTGCCGGTTGGACCTGTGTTGATGTAGATCAACTGCAACCGTGTGCCGTCGGGATTGATCGTCCACAGGCCCTGGGTGCAAAAGATATTCTTGTCCTGGTACTCCCAGATATGAAACGAATCCTTCTCCTCGCGGATATTGTCCATGAATGAAAACAAAACTTTCTGCGCATCGTAAGAAAGACTCATATCCAATATGAAACCTTCCGGAGCATCGAAAATCGTCTTGGCGCCCCGCTCGGGATGTCGCGGATCGTAGGTGCAGATCGCCGAGCCGATTTTCGTCCTTTGCCCGAGCATTGTGCCGTTCGTGCCTTTCCGACCCTGGGCCGGGCGCCTGATGAAAACTACCGGCGGACATTGCTTCAACTCAGCTTCGAGTGGCGCCCCCTCGCCCCGCGCCGCTGACATTGCAGTCAGCACAATGATGGTAATAACCGATGCTCTTAGCTGTGCTGTCCTCATGATTCACACCTTCACGGTTACGATCAATCCGGCCCAGACGTCTTGCTTCGCAGATCCTTGACGCTTGCGGGGCAATTCTCAAACGTATTGCTTTCGAGGACGACCCGCTTGGCGTCGGCGCTGATGCGAATGCCGATTTTCTGTCTATCGCCTGTTGTGTTTTCCAGCCTCGTGTTGGCAATGGTAATGTCCTCGGTCTTGCCCAGAATATCAATCCCGATGCCGGGCTTTTTCGTGCCGTTGTCGCGGATAATGCAATTCTCGATCCGGTTGCGGTTGCCGCAGCGAAATTCGCTCACCTCCCTGCGGAAGAGAATTCCCACCTCGCCGTTGCGTTCGATCACGCACCTGCTTATGACGTTGTCCGTGTCACGGTGCCCGATACTTATTCCGTATCTGTTGTTCTCGGCCAGGACACAATTGTCCGCTATCCCGTCGGAAACGCTCCAGCAGAAGAAAATCCCCTGGCTGTTGCCCCGGGATTCGCAATCGCGGAAGACGGGCCTTTGCGAGCCGCTGCCAGGATGGAATCCGAGGTCGGCGTTGTCTATCGCCCTGCAGTTGCGAAACTGGATGTCGTCGCATACCTGGAAACTGAAACCGTCGCCGTTGTAGTTTCTCGACACAACATTATTGAAGCGCCACCGGTTGCAGCTCTGGATGAAGACGCCGCCGGCGAAGTTGCCGTTGATGTGCTCGTTTTCATCGCGGTTGCCGTCGAGCACTATGTCTTCGACGACCACATCGTCCACGTTCTCTGCGGCGGTAAGGATCGGGAAAATAGTCCCCGCCGTGGCGCTCTGTTCCGTCCAGAAGTTATTCTCCGTCATCCGGTCCAGATAGATAACGTCTCCGTCGATGGCGGTGACCGTGGCCCGCAGCACCTCGAACTGCCAGTCTCCTTTTCCCTTGCTCGATCGCAGCATGATCCCCGCCCCGGGCGCGAATCCCGTGGCGCCCTCGACCTGAACGCCGTACTCGAACCAATCCGAATCCCTGACCAGGGCCGTCACGACGCTTGCGGCTTTCCTGAGCACGGTTCCGCCGCCCGAGCCCCGCAGTGTGATGTTCGGACGCAGATAGACGGCATTTCGCATGTCATACACGCCCGGCAGAATCTCAAGCGTGCCTCCACCCATCCGGTCCAGGTATTCGATGCCGGCCTGGATGATCTTGTCGTCGGTGCCCTGCAGATCGCCCCGGCCCTGCCCGACGCTCAGGACCGCATCCTTGATGTTCCGCATTGGACGGTTGGTCGACGCCACCGGCTGATCGGCTATTGTCGGGCGGGCACTGCTTTTTTTGCCTGCTTTCGCACTTGCCGTGACACACAAGACCCCGGCGAGGATAAATAACGCGATCTTCAGTCTTCTTGAGAGTGTATCGTTGCTCGCTCTCATATTTGTGCCTTTCCTACAATCAGGTGTTCGGAAAAAATCAGCAAGTTCCAATTTCCTAACATAACAAATCGCAGCCGAAAGCACAATTGTCCCGTGCAGACTTTTCTGCGTCGTCGCTGCCTCCACGGCTGTCAAGAGCTTCAGACAGATTTGAGGATTGACAATATCCTAAAAAGATGTAAAAGAAACGGCCAACGCCATCTTCCAAATGATAGGAGTATTAAGATGAACAAGCCAGTTGAACCAGTAACCGACGTATTCGGTTCGAATGTATCTAACGACACGGTAAGGGCCATGCACGAACCGAGATACTGCTCGAGGCGTACGGCATGTCCATCAACATCGAGGCGATGACCATGCTGAATATGACCAAACGCCAGATACTGCCGGCCTGTATTGAGTATTCATCCGTATTGGGCAGCGCCGTTGGCGCGGTAAGTTCCGCCGGCGTTGAGGCAGGCCCCCAGCGAGAGTTGCTGGAAGACGTCTGCGGCCTGATCGCGACGATGAAGAAAGATATCTCGCAGCTCGAGAAGGCTGCGGCCAGGGCCAAGAAACTGACCGACACAACCAAGCGGGCCGGACTCTACAGAGACAAGGTCATTCCGGCGATGCAGGCATTGCGGGCAACCGCCGATGAGCTGGAGACAATGGTCGATGCGGATTTGTGGCCCATTCCGACCTATGCGGAGATGCTGTTCGTGAAGTAACAAACGGCTTGTTTTGCCCAAATCAGAGGCTCTTGAGTCCGATCAATAGCGTATAATAAGCCCTATACAGGTGTTGCTAGTCTCTTTTTGCCGGCAGAGCTTGACGGGGAATGTTCAAAGATTCCTAAGCGATGCTGAGACAAAGGATTATGGACAATCGAACTTTGTAAGGATACGCCTCGTACTATTCTGGCCGCGGCAGCGTGACTGATCCGGTCAAAGCGTTGGAAACAGGTGTTCAATGGCAAGAAAGTTGAAAGATGTGGGATTGTATGAGGTTCGGCGTGAACACGATGCCTGCGGCATCGGTGCGGTTGTGAACATCTCAGGCCGGCGGGATCATTCAATCCTCGAATACGCAAAGCAGATACTCCTGAATCTGCATCATCGCGGGGCAACAGGCGCTGATGAGACCACAGGTGATGGTGCGGGTATCCTTTTTCAAATCCCGCACGAGTTCTTCGTTGCTGACTGTCGACGGCTGGGTATTTCACTGCCCGAGCCTTCGAAATACGGTGTCGGCATGGTCTTTGGCTCGAAGGACAACAACGTCCGCGAACATTGCGATCGCGTGCTGGAATCCGCGATCAGCCGTTACGGCATGAAGGTCCTGGGTTGGCGTACGGTGCCTTCTTCCGCCGACTGCCTGGGCCAGATAGCCTTGGAAGCCGAGCCTTCCATAAGGCAGATCTTTGTTGACGGGGCCGGCTTAGAGGACGAGCAGCTTGAGCGGCATTTGTATATGGCCCGCAAGAGAGCTCAAAGAAGAGTCAGAGCCAAGATAGGCAGCGATGAGGATTTTTATGTTACCTCGCTCTCGTGCAGGACAATTTGCTACAAGGGCATGTTCATGGCCTGGCAGTTGTTCGCATACTATCAGGACCTTGCCGACGAGCGCATCAAATCTGCTCTTGCGGTCGTTCACCAGCGGTACAGCACGAACACTTTCCCGAGCTGGCGCCTTGCACAGCCATTCCGTTGCATCGCCCACAATGGGGAGATAAACACCCTCAGCGGCAACCGCAGCAGCATGCGGTCGCGCGAAGCGAAAATGGCCAGTGAGCTGTTCGGCGATGACATCGGCGATCTGCTGCCCGTTCTGTCTCCAGAAGAGAGTGACTCAGCGTGCTTTGACAGCACACTCGAACTGCTTGTTCGCGCCGGGCGCAGCATGCCGCATTCAATGATGATGATGATCCCCGAAGCCTTCGGGGCGAAGTATCACATCAGCACGGCGAAACGTGCTTTCTACGAGTACCACTCGTCAATAATGGAGCCCTGGGACGGACCGGCCGCAATGGTGTTCACCGACGGGCGCATCATCGGCGGGACCCTGGATCGCAACGGCTTGAGGCCGTGCCGGTACCTCGTGACAACCGACGGGCTGGCGATCCTCGCCAGCGAGGCAGGCGTGGTGGAATTTCCGCCTGAAAAGATACGTAAGAAAGGGCGCCTGCGCCCGGGACACATGTTCCTGGTCGATACCGTCGAGGGCAGAGAGATCTCCGACAACGAGATCAAGAGTAAGGTAGCCCGTGGAAAGCCCTACCGCAGATGGCTGGAGGAAAACAGGATCGAGCTTCGCGGTCTGTTTGATGCGCCCAAGCTCGTGCGTAGTGACCCTGAGACGATTGCCCAAAGAATGCGGGCATTCGGCTACACGAGCGAAGAGCTTAGAATGGTTCTGACGCCGATGGCGGTTGACGGCCAGGAACCTGTAGGATCGATGGGCAATGACACGCCGCTGGCGGTTCTGTCAGACAGGCCCAAACTGTTGTTCAATTACTTCAAGCAGCTCTTCGCGCAGGTGACAAACCCGCCGATTGACCCACTCCGCGAAGGACTGGTCATGAGCCTGATGATGTTCACCGGCAAAAGGCCGAACATTCTGCAAGAAACTGCTCAACATTGCAGGCAGCTCAAGCTGCCGCATCCGATTCTGACCAACGAAGATATCGAAAGACTCCGGACGGTCAGTCGTGACGACTTTAAGGTTGCCACCGTCAGGGCCGTTTTTGAACCGGACACCGCCAATGCCGGTGAGAGCCTTCGCCGCGGGCTGGATTTGCTTACCGAGGCTGCGGAAAAAGCCGTCAAGGACGGGGCCTGCCTGATCGTTGTTAGCGACTGTGACAGTTCCGAGACCAACGTACCTATCCCCTCGCTGCTGGCCACGGCCGCAGTCCATCGCCGTCTGCTAAACAATGGGCTTCGTGGCGAAGCGGGCCTGATTGTCGAGAGCGGCGAGCCGAGAGAGGTCATGCACTTTTGCCTCTTGTGCGGTTATGGCGCCAATGCGATCAATCCGTACCTGGCATTCGAGTCGCTGGATGAGCTGCACCGTCAGGACGAGCTGCCCGGCGAGATCGAGCCGATCCAGATTGCCGACAATTTCATCGCCGCGATCAAAAAGGGCATCCTGAAGACGATGAGCAAGATGGGGATCTCCACGCTTCGCAGCTATCACGGCGCTCAGTTGTTCGAGGCTATTGGCTTGAGCAGCTCTCTCGTCGATGAGTACTTCACGGGGACCAGTTCCCGAATCGGCGGCATCGCTCTTCAAGAGATAGCTCAAGAGGCTCTCGCTCGGCATGAATCGGCATTTGGCGAGCGTCCGAACGGATCTCTCGATCTGGATTTCGGTGGTGAATATCATTTCAGGCAGACCGGCGAGGAGCATATGTGGAACCCGATCACCGTCTCGGCGCTGCAACACGCCGTGACAAACGATGACGCGACGGCGTACGCCGATTATGCCAAAGCGGTTAACGACCAGTCTCGAAAGCTCTGCACGCTGCGCGGGTTGTTCGAGTTCACCGGCGGTGAGGCGATAGCCCTCGATGAGGTCGAGCCGGCCGACGAGATAGTCAAGAGATTCTGCACCGGGGCGATGAGCCACGGCTCGATAAGCAAAGAAGCTCACGAATGTATGGCCGTTGCGATGAACCGCCTGGGCGGGATGAGCAATACCGGCGAGGGCGGCGAGGATCCTTCACGCTATGTTCGCCACAGCAGCGGCGATTCGAAAAATTCTGCAATCAAGCAGGTGGCCAGCGGCAGGTTCGGGGTCACCATAAATTACCTTGCTCACGCAAAAGAGCTTCAGATCAAAATGGCCCAGGGGGCCAAACCCGGCGAAGGCGGCCAGTTGCCAGGACATAAAGTGACCGAAGAAATCGCTGCGATGCGGTACTCGACGCCCGGCGTGACACTCATCTCGCCGCCTCCTCATCACGACATATATTCGATCGAGGATCTGGCTCAGCTCATCTATGATCTTAAGTGCAGCAATCCGGGCGCGAAGGTCTCTGTCAAGCTCGTCGCCGAGGTCGGCGTCGGAACAATCGCCGCCGGTGTCGCCAAGGGTAACGCCGACGAGGTTCTAATCAGCGGCCACGACGGAGGGACCGGCGCAAGTCCGCTATCTTCGATCAAACATACCGGCTGTCCCTGGGAGCTTGGTTTGGCTGAAACGCAACAGGTGCTCCTCATGAATGGCCTGCGGGACCGGATAAGACTCCAGGCCGACGGTCAGATGAAGACCGGCAGGGACGTTGCAGTGGCGGCGCTTCTGGGGGCCGAGCAGTTCGGATTCGCAACGGCGGCCCTCGTAACGCTGGGCTGCACGCTGCTGCGCAAGTGTCATCATGGCGCATGCCCGTTCGGGATTGGGACACAGGACGCCGAGCTTCGAGAGCGATTTGCGGGCAAACCTGAGTACATCGAGCGGTTCATGCACTTTGTAGCCGAGGAGGTGCGGCAGATCATGGCTCAGTTGGGTTTTCGCAAATTCGAAGAGATGGTGGGCCGGGTCGATAAGCTCTCGAGACGCCGGGCCATCGATCACTGGAAGACACAAGGTCTGGATTTTTCGGCCATTTTCTATCAGCCGAAAATCGGCGCCGGCGAAGCGCTGCGGCAAGTCAAAACTCAGCCATGCAAGACCGATGACAACCTTGATTGGGAGGTGTTGAAGAAGGCCAAACCGGCAATCGAGAACGAAGAGAAAACGGTCGTCGAGATGCAGATTCGCAATACGGACCGTACCGTCGGGGCGATTCTGAGCAATCACATAGTCCGTAAGTTTGGCCCCAAGGGCCTGGCCGACGGCACGCTGGAAGTGGTTTACCGTGGCTCAGCAGGGCAGAGCTTCGGCGCTTTTCTGGTTTCAGGCGTTACCCTGAGACTGATCGGCGAGAGCAACGATTATCTGGGCAAGGGTCTTTCCGGCGGAAGGATCGTTGTCCGTACGCCCGATGATTCACCGTTTGCAGCTCACGAGAATATTATCGCGGGCAACACACTGCTCTACGGGGCCACCTCCGGGGAAGTCTTTGTCAATGGCGTCGCCGGCGAGCGGTTTGCCGTACGCAACAGCGGCGCCACGGCGGTCGTCGAAGGCGTTGGCGACCACGGGTGCGAATACATGACAGGCGGAGTAGTCGCCGTTCTGGGCCAGACCGGCTGCAATTTCGCCGCGGGCATGAGCGGCGGCATAGCATACGTTCTCGATGAGATGCAACTTTTCGATACGCTCTGTAATCTCGATTTGGTTGAACTGGAAAATGTGTGGCGCCAGGCCGATAAGGAGTTATTGCACGATTTGATCGAGCGTCATTTCAAATGGACGCAAAGCAAACGTGCTCAATATATTCTGGACGCATGGCCCGACATGGTGGGGAAATTCGTGAAAGTTATTCCGATAGATTATAGCAAGGCCCTCGAGCGAATGCGGGCAGCCGAACAGCGCGACACCGAGACGACCCCCGCGACCGAGGAGGTGTTTCAATGGGCGAAGTAAAAGGTTTTCTGAAATACGATCGACAGGATGTGGGACATCGTCCTGTCGCCGAGCGGGTCCGGGACTTTGCCGAAACGGATCTGCCGCTTACGCCCGACCAAATCCAACGGCAGGCGGCCAGGTGCATGGATTGCGGAATACCGTTCTGTCACGGTGCGGGTTGTCCGCTCAAGAATTCCATACCGGACATGAATGAGCTTGTGTACCGGAGCCGCTGGAGGCAGGCGTGTGACTATCTTCATTCGACCAACAACTTCCCGGAAATTACCGGTCGCGTCTGCCCTGCTCCGTGTGAAGCCGCCTGTACGCTTTCTATCAACGACGAACCCGTGCTGATCAGGCATATTGAATTTCAGATTGTAGAGCGAGGATTCGAAGCCGGGTGGATAGAGCCGTTGCCCGCCTCGCGGAAGACAGGCAAGAAAGTTGCTGTGGTAGGTTCGGGCCCTGCGGGTTTGGCCGCCGCCCAGCAGTTGGCGCGCGCCGGGCATGACGTCGTCGTTTTCGAAAGGAGTGAGCAGGTCGGAGGCCTGCTTCGCTATGGTATCCCGGATTTCAAGCTCGAAAAGCACATCATTGATCGCAGGCTCGAACAACTGAGGGCCGAAGGTGTCGAGTTCCAAACAGGTGTCGATGTTGGCCAGGACATCTCCGCGCGGTATCTGCGCAAGATGTTCGATTGTGTCTGCCTTGCGATGGGGGCCGGCCAGCCCCGGGACCTCGATGTGTCGGGCAGGAAATTAGAAAACGTTGTGTTTGCAATGGAATACCTGGCGACGCAGAATGAGACCTGCTCGGGCGAGCCGGTAGATCAACCCGGCGTCGTCACGGCCAAGGACAAAGTCGTCGTAGTGATCGGCGGCGGTGACACCGGAAGCGACTGCGTGGGAACCGCCCGCCGTCAGGGAGCCGAAATGATCTATCAATTGGAGATTCTGCCCAAACCACCGGAGACTCGGCCCGCCGATACGCCCTGGCCCATGTGGCCGCAAATCATGCGGATGTCCTCTTCGCACGAAGAAGGTTGCGAGCGAAGGTGGGGCGTGACGACCAGAGAATTCGCAGGCGATCAAGCCCGGTTGGATCGCGTGAACTGCTGCGAAGTCGAATGGACAAAGGGCCCCGACGGCTGGAAGATAAAGGAGTTGCCTGGCACCGACTTTGTCCTCGAGACGGACCTCGCGATCCTGGCGATGGGATTCGTGCACGTTGTCCACGAGGGGCTGATCAGAAATCTTGGCGTGCAGCTCGACGAAAGGGGCAATATAGCAGTCCGCGATTTCCAGACCAGCGAACCCTGGATCTTCGCCTCCGGCGACTCTGCCAGCGGTGCTTCGTTAGTCGTCAGCGCGATCAACAGCGGCCGTCAGGCCGCCGCGGCCATAAACCGATGGCTCGGCTAAAGCGGCACTCGCGCCGCGGCTGGATTGTCTGTGCTGTCCAATGTTCCGGCGCAGCTTTGCATCGAGTGTCACTTCCACGGTGTTGCTATGTAGCTAGTGATATGGATTGGGTAAATTCGAGGTAGAGAAATACCGCAGGATTTCGTGTCTCTTCAGGTGCAGCGTATGGGTTTACCGGGAGAGCGGGGCCCGTTGGGAAAATTGATGCTCCCAGTTTTCGGGATAAGTATCAGCAAATGATAACCGCACTTCTTGCTCCTGGCTTTCAGCTTGAAGGGCTGGTTTCTCGGAACTCCGCGTCACTCGGGCTTGTTGACTAACACCACATCCTGTACAACATAGAATCACAGCACACAGGCAAAATTTCATCGCGCAGTCTAACACCACAGTTCCTCGCATGCGCTGTCACATGTAAACTTATGCAATGCCATGACTCAATTTTACATCGAACCTGCAGGCGAGTCAACGCTGCCGGCCTCTGGCAGTGAACCTCAGAGCGCGCCCGCCGGATGGCGAAAATTCGAGTCTGTTGAATACACAATCTTCCCATAATTGAGACGATACAAAAAAAAGCTCTTTGGTAAAAAAAAATGCAGATTATGTTCAAGCCCAATGGTGACACTTCATCCAAGAATCCTGGAAGAAATTCTCAGTTGCAGGAAAATCTCAGTAACAATTCACAACGAAAAAAAAATGAAAAAAGCGAAAAAAAACCATGCGTTGGAACCGCGGAAAGAGCAGTTACGTGTGCTTTGTTCCGCTTACCACTGACCCGGCCTTTTTCTGCAGCCGAGGAGTCTGCAAAATCGAGCGGATTGCCGCCTCGAGTTGACGTCCTTGATTGCTGCAAACCAGTTGCTTATAGTATGGTCCATGTAGGTCGGCTTGCGTGTCGGTGGAAACCCGATGTGCCGGGCGATCTTGTTGACTCAGATCGTTGTGCAGAGGAGCATCTGTTATGAAAACATGTGCCGTAGTCTTTTGTGCAATCGCCGTCGTCGCAGCTTCCGGAATATGTGCGGCCATCGAACTGGATGGAGACCGGGGCCGCGACCTCAACATGATCTATCCGCCCGATGCTTTCCTGGAAAAGGGCGGCCCGATTGTGGATGTCACGAAACCTCCCCACAATGCCAAAGGCTCGGGCGATCCGGCTGACGCCGACCATAATACGAGAGCTTCTGTCGCTATATATGACTTAATCGGAGGCGTCCACACAAATCACGGCAGGCCGTTGTGGTATACGGCTGCGTATCCTTACATCCAAACCAACGGCGCCGAGGTTTCGATTATCACGCGTTTTATGCAGGGCGAGCGCACGTACGAAACCTATGTTCAGGACGATCGGGAAGGCAAGGTAAAGACATTTCCATCCTCCGACTTCCCGGAAATCGGGACCGGCAAGGCCACCGAGAGAATCGTGCCGTTGTACATAGGCTATCGCGGACGAAAGGAATGAGGCGGCTCTTAGGCTCTGTCGGGAAACTCGATCTGGCTTCGAGCGGCTTATTTTCCGCCTGACTGCATCCGGCTGCATCGACGATAAAACCAATATCGCCTGCTTCGCCGTCTTTGCCAGGCGAAAAACCGCTCGCTCTCGGGCCG
>JADHXR010000085.1 GCA_016782865.1 Phycisphaerae bacterium | reverse complement strand
CCCCTACGTGTCAGACTAACGCGATTCATCGTCGTTCCATAATGCGTAAGGCCTGTTCGACCAGAAAACTCCCCGATCTATTGAGTACTCTTGAAGTACGCCACATCGACTCATTATGGCCTTAATGCGGATCATTGAAAAAAATAGTTTTACCAGCCACCAACCCTGAACCGTGAACCTTCTAACCCGGAACCAACACTTTTGCCGCGCACGGCTAAAGTGTCACCAAAAGTGAGGTTCCGCTCATCTGCGGAAGTTGGCCCATTCGACTGCGCTCAGAGCCTGCCCTGAGCCTGTCGAACGGGACATGTTTTGATTGGCTTTGTTTTTTCCCTATCCACTATGCGCTATTCTCGTAACCGTCCGACGAAGTACACCTCTCAAATCTTGAGAGGACGCCCGACAGTCTCTCCGCGAAGTGCCAGCCCTCCCAATACCTTAAGCGTTCTATCTCCTTCTGAGAAGGTCTACCTCGCCAGAGCCTCGGTTTCCTATGGGCTCACGGTCCGGTTGTAGATGCGGATGTCGTCGATCAGGCCGGAGAAGAAGCCGCCCGGTTCCAGGGCACTTGCGGCGCCGATATACAGACCTCCACTTGCGGATTCCAGAGTCTCGGCCGTGTCGCGAGCCACCTCGATATCATCCACATAGAGAACCCTATCGCTACCATCCCTGACGAAGCCCACCCGATGCCAATCGTTGTCGGTTGCGACAGTCGAACAAATTAGCGGCGGTCCCGCCGGCTTGGCGTTCCGGCCCGTCGTCGCTGGTGCTCGAAGGTTTGTTATCAGCACTCCATCAGAGGTATCGGCCATCAACCAGCTTACTCCGCCTTCTTGAGAAACAATAACCTGACCAGGAGCACCCCCTTTGATCCAAGCGAATATACTGAAGGGGCCATCCTCAGGATTCAGGACAAACGACGTGCTGACATAATCATCAATTCCGTCTAATTGAAGCGCGCCATCTACCGGCCCGCCCGACGGTTGCCAGAGAGGATCGCCAGTGACAAGGGCATCATTTATACCCACGCTGTCATAGGCAATATCGCCTTCGGTCTCGTCTAGCTTCCAGTGGGCTAGCGGCGGCAGTGGCAGAAGCTGTCCTATGGACATACTCGCCTCTGGCGTGCCGCCGTAAGCACCCATATTGATTCTGGCGCCATTAGGATCCGGCTCATCGCCTACTGGACTCTGTGGATCACCGCGGTCGATGCAGGGACTCGTTACATCATCCATTACCCAGCTTTCACTATAAGGCTCCCATCGGCCTGCTTCGGATTTAAGATGGTAATCACCGTCAATCCACACGGCATTGGGGTCATCTGGTTGAACAATCATGTTCGGGTCATTGATATCAGCCCAATAGCCTGGTTCGGCAAAAAGTGGATTGGCGTCAATATTGCCCTCGCCCCAGTTGAGAGTGCAGCCGCCATCAACATGAGCCTCTGCCTGTCCGCCGGCTACGTTGCTATAGGCAATAATCAATGCTGAGGCCCCCTGCGTTACAGCGATCTGATCTCCACTTGGAGATGTGTTTCCCCAGATGATGCTATTCGTCACCTCGACAGAGCAGTCAAGGAAGCAGCCCACTCCTCCGCCGGAAAAGCCGGGGTAGTAGCTTCCCGTCGTCGAGTTGCCCCAGATCGTGCAGTTTTTAATACTCAGGGAGGAATCTGAACCGGCACAGCCTACTCCACCCCCACCCGATCCTGCTGTATTCCTCGTGATGACGCAATTAGTCACTATCGCAGAGCCCTTGGCGAAATGTATCCCGCCACCTACCCCTGCCATCGCTACATTATCCGTTACGATGCAATCGGTCATTGTAACAGAATTACCGAGTGTTCCATTAAAGCTCATCAGGCCACCGGCGGTTAGTCCCGCCGAGTTCCCCGCGATGATGCAATTCTTTAAATTCAAGGCTGCGCCTTCCGCGCAGCCTGCTCCGCCAGCATATTGCTTGGCGGAGTTCCTACTGATGATGCAGTTGGTTAGGGTCATAGAGGTACCCACAGCCGCGGCCACGCCGCCCGCATTTTCTCCAGCCGAATTCTCTGCGATGATGCAATCGATCAAGGTTGGCGAGGAAGACAAATCACAATTGACTCCACCCTCATATTTCGCACTGTTCCGGACTATTAGACAATTTTTCACTGTACCAGAAGAGTCATTGAAGTAGATGCCTCCGCCATGGAAGGCGCCATGGGAAGCAACCCAACAACCTTTGCCATTGGTGATCGTGAATCCCTCAAGAATGGATTCGGCGGTCTCGTTGTTCTCGAAAATCACGACGCTGCCACGATTAGTATTAACCGGCGTGTCCATTCGGATGGTGGTCTCCTCCGGCCCGGCCTCTGATTGGACCGTGATGGCCTTGCCTCGGAATGTGATCGGCTCGGTGATTACATACTCACCCGATGCCACCAGCACCGTATCTCCGTCAATTGCTGCATCTATCCCCACCTGTATAGTGTCAACATCGTAGGCTCCTCCTGGCCCTACGGCAACAGTCGCGCCATTTGCAAGCTCGATATCGCCAAGCACAATAGCCGCTATAAATCCAAAAAACATTAACCTAATTCTGTAATCATTCAACCATTTCATGCTACACCTTCCTTTCTGCCCTCAGGGCAAAGTTATATAATAAAACCATATCTGATAATCGATATTTGACCTCAAGTGTCTGGCTGGCGTTGTGTCTCTGTAACATAATCCAAGAAAAATCCGAGATGCTGCGCGCATTTTCAAAAAAAATTAAAAAAACAATTTGTGACAACCAGTTAAAACGTAAATGTTTGACAATACGTTATTTATTGTCTATGATATGAATAAAAGCAGATGATAGCTGATTATCAGAGGCCTAAGGTGCCCAGACACCACGATCAAACAGATATGGGGGGAACCGGGGAAGTATTTCTCACCACCCACTGGTCGCTGATCGAGAATATCAAATCAAAAGACGACAGAGAACGAGCACTAATCGACCTATTGCTCAAAAGGTACTGGAAGCCTATCTACTGCTACTTGCGACGCAAGGGCTACGGCAATGAGCAGGCCAGGATTTGACACAAGGTTTTTTTCACGAAGTCGTACTAAATCGGAATCTGGTCCAAAGGGCGGATCAATGCAAAGGACGTTTCCGGTCATTTTTACTCCATACGCTCAATCAATATCTCATTAATATACGAAACGCAGAGGCCGCTAAGAAACGTATACCAGCAGATAAGTTAGTCCGGCTTGAGACAATTGATCCGGTGGATGTGCCCCAGGCCATCTCAAATTTAAGCCCGGAGGATACCTACAATTACGCCTGGTTGTCGACACTACTGGACCAGATTTTGTCTGAAGTAGAGGCTAAATGTTGCCAGGATGGTATGGAAATCCACTGGAATATCTTTCACGACAGAGTCGTGCAATCCATTTTAGAAAACGTTGAACCTCTATCCCTGGCCGATATTTGCAGGAAATACGGGATTGAAGATGAAAAGAAGGCTTCCAATATGAACATTACCGTCAAAAGGCGCTTCCAGGCAGCTTTGAAGCAGTATATTTGTAATACTCTGACCTCAGAGGCCCAGATAAATCAAGAATTAGAAGAAATTATGCAATTTTTTTGAGAAGAAGCGCAGCATTTCAAATAATTCTTGGATTTAAAGATAGAAAAGGCAGTAACGTCATTAGTACGTTCGTTTTGTATGCCTCGATAAAACATATACCGAGCACGTGGTTATATAGCGAATAGCTAATCTGGATTGTCTGACTATGGCCAAAAAATCCACATTTGGAAAGGATCCTGATCGCCTCAAGCGGCTCTTCGCTGTTGGTCTGGAAGAGGAAAGTGCTGGCCATGAGGTTGCGACCGCTTCCCTTGAACAAATCATGGAGAAGCCCGGCGGCGAGATCGGACGCTACAAATTGCTCAATGTCTTAGGTGAAGGGGGAATGGGTATTGTCTATCTGGCTGAGCAGAAGCAGCCTATTAGACGCAAGGTGGCCCTAAAAGTAATCAAGCCAGGTATGGATTCGAAGCGGGTTATCGCCCGTTTCGAGGCAGAACGTCAGGCCTTAGCGCTATTGGATCATCCGAATATTGCTCATGTCTATGACGCCGGGACGACAAAGGCCGGCCGACCTTACTTTGTTATGGAGTATGTTAAGGGCTTATCCATTACCGAGCATTGCGACCGTCACAAGCTTACTATAGAAGATCGGGTTATTCTATTCCGACAAGTCTGTCTCGCCGTGCATCATGCCCATCAGAAAGGGATTATTCATCGGGATATCAAGCCGTCAAATATCCTGGTCTCAACCCAGGATGATAAGGCGGTTCCCAAGATTATTGATTTTGGGGTAGCCAAAGCTCTCAGTATGCCTCTGACCGAACGTACACTGGCAACTGAGGACAGCCAAATGTTGGGCACGCCGGAGTATATGAGTCCCGAGCAGGCGGATATGGCCGTCGAGGACATCGACACCCGTTCGGATATTTATTCGTTAGGCGTGTTGTTGTATGTCCTGTTGACCGGCGTATTGCCGTTCGATTCTACAACCTTTCGCGAAGGCGGAATCGAGCACATCCGGCAGATCATCCGAGAAACCGATCCCAAGACACCAAGCACCCGTTTGTCAAGCCTGGGCGAGGAGGCTAAAAATGTCGCGCAGAGCCGCCGGACCGAGATTACAACGCTTGCCAAGAAGCTGCATAAGGAGCTTGAATGGATTCCACTCAAGGCGATGCGTAAGGAACGGTCAGAGCGCTATCGCTCGGCTTCAGAACTTGCAGACGATATTGAGAACTACTTAAAGGGCGCTCCGCTGCTGGCCGGGCCGCTAAGCACCATTTACCGACTTAAGAAATTCGTCCGCCGCAATCGATCATTGGTCACTGGCATTGCCGCGTTATTGGCTGTGCTTATAACAGGGATTGTTGTCTCGACCGTTTTGGCTATCGGCCAAGCTCGCGCCCGTGCAGAGGCGCAGCTCATCGCCGACTTCCTCGAAAATGATGTTCTGGGCTCGGTGACCGAGACAAGTGTCGGTGGAGCAACTATTAGCTATATGCTCGATGCCGCCTCGAAGAGCCTTGAGGGTAAGTTCAAGGACAAGCCGCTCATTGAGGCAAGGATCAGTGAGAAGCTGGGCTGGATGTACTGGGTCCTTGACGAGTCAACAAAGGCTCAGTCACACATACTGAATGCGATCCGAATCTATCGGCAGCACCATGGCGAGGAGCATGCGCTTACACTGGAGGCACAGTGTAAGCTTGCTATGGTTTACTGGATCCAAGGTCGATATCACGATATGGAGCGTCTGTGTAGAAAGAATGTCCAAACCGGGAAACGCGTGTTTAGTTTGGAACGGCAGGTGGGTACCATGAATGCCCTAGCCGTGGCGTTCTATTACCTGGGCAAGTACAAAGAAGCGGAATCGTTGTTTGACAAGACATTACAAATAATCCAGCATGAGTTCGGAGAGGAGAATGCTCCCCGTCTTCCTTATTACAGGTGTAACCTTGCCGCTGTGTACTGGCGCCAGGGCAGGTACAAAGAGGCGGAGCGGCTTTTTGTGGAGACACTGGAGAATGTCGAATGGACTGCTGATGATTTAGGCAAGTGGTGGGAACTCCAGTACGCGTATCCGCTTGGCAATGTATATATAGAGCTGGGCCGGTACGACAAAGCAGAGACGCTGTTTGTCAAGTCATTGGAGACGCAGCGCCTGGCGCAGGGTGATGAGCACAGGCATACGCTGCACTCCATGTATGGCCTTGTCCGACTCTATATAGATCGAGACCGATACAAAGAGGCGCAGACTATATTCAACGAGGCGCTGCCAATCGCTCGTGAGCGGCTGCGTGAGGAACACCCTTTGACACTAAGCTTTGTGAATGCTTACGCTGTGCTCCATACAAAACAGAAACAATACAACCAAGCAGAGATATTATTTGATGAGGCATTGAAGGGCAGGCAGCACGAGTTCGGTGACGATCACCCGGACACTCTGGAATCCAAGAACGACTTAGCTGTACTTTACAAAGAGCAAGCTCGATATGATGAGGCAGAAAAGTTACTTCTCGAAGCTCTCGAAGGCCGATGCCTTAAACTCGGTGACACACACCCGCACACGTTAGAGTCATGGAACAATCTCATCGACCTCTACAAGACCTGGGGCAAGCCGGAACGAATTGAGAATCTTGAATTGAGAATGTCGAATTCCTGACTGTGACTTCGTAGTGTAAGGAGTTGGGAGTCTTACTTGACGGCTCCTTCAGCTCTTGAGGTGGCAAACGGTCGAAAGTACCAATTTCGGATCCGGGCAAACCCCTTGCCCAGGTCGTCTGACAGAAGCAGGGCGCAGGGGATGAGATAGAGCGTGATCACGGTCGAAAAGAGAATGCCGGCACCCAAGGAAACCGCCATTGGGACAAGGAATTGAGCCTGGAGAGATCGATCCATGAGCAATGGGAGCAAACCGACAAAAGTGGTCGCCGAGGTGAGAATGATGGGCCGAAATCGCCTTGGGCCCGCTTCCATCACGGCCTCGTGCAGAGCCGCGCCATCCCGGCATCGGCGGTTGATGTAGTCGACAAGGACCAGCGCATCGTTTACCGCGACTCCGGCTAAAGCGAGCATCCCAAAAACGGAGAGATAGGACGGCGTGATGCCCATCACGATGTGGCCCACCAGCGCTCCGATGATGCCGAACGGCACGGCGAGGAGGACGTAAATCGGTTGGAGCAGTGATTTGAAGGGTATCGCCAGAAGTGCAAACAGCGCAAAGAGCAGGGCGACCGAGCCGATGATCGTCCGCCGGCGCGACTCGGCGTGTCCGGCGATATAGCCCCTGAACACGAACGAGAGGTCGCTGTCTTCGTTGACCATGTCCTCAATCACCGGCGTCGCCTCTTTTGCGATGCCGACGATGTCCACCTTCTCGTCTTCGGGCATCTCGCCAATCCGGATCACTTCGGCGCGGTCGTTACGCTCGATGAACGAGGGCGCCTTGACGAAGGTGACGTCGGCCACCGTGGCAAGCGGCACCTCGGCGCCTGCCGGCGTTCGCATTTTCAGCCGGTCCAGCGTGTGCAGGGACTCGCGGGCCTTTCGAGGCAGACGTACCATTAGCCGCTATGGCCGTGCGGCTCGATTGCTTCCATTCTGATGTGCATCGGTTGGACCTGCCACACCTGCCGGCAGTAATCGCGGATGGATCGGTCGGACGAAAACTTGCCCATGCGTGCAACGTTGATGATGGATCTTCGCGTCCACGTCTGCGGATCCTGCCAGAGCGTGCTGACCTGCGTCTGAGATTCGACGTACGATTGGTAATCAGCCAGCACCAGGAACGGGTCGCTTGCGATGAGGTTGTCCACGAGCGGACGAAAGAGGTCCGTGTCGCCGCCGACCAGCGCGCCGGAGGCGATGAAGTCCAGCACCTCGCGCAGAGCCGCATTCTGCTCGTAGATACCCCGCGGATAATAGCCGCACGCCTTGAGATCTCGGGCCTGGTCTGCCGTCAGTCCGAACAGGAAGAAGTTGTCGCCACCGACCTCCTCACGGATCTCGACATTTGCGCCGTCCAATGTGCCGATGGTCAGGGCGCCGTTTAGAGAGAACTTCATATTGCCCGTGCCGGACGCCTCCTTGCCGGCCATAGAGATCTGCTCGGAGAGGTCGGCGGCCGGACAAACCGACTGGGCGTTCCTGACGTTGTAGTCCGGGAAGAACACGACCCTCAGCCGGTCGCAGACGCCCGGGTCGTTGTTGACGAGATCGGCAACGGCGTTTATCAGCTTGATTATGAGCTTGGCGAGAAAATAGCCCGGTGCGGCCTTGCCGCCGAAGATGAACGTTCTGGCCGGTATGTCGGCCTGGGGATCGCGCTTGAGACGCAGGTATAGCGCGAGGATGTGGAGCACGTTGAGGTGTTGCCGTTTGTATTCGTGGATGCGCTTGGCCTGGATGTCGAAGAGCGACGCCGGGTCAACCGCAATGCCGACGCGCTGCTCGATAAGCCCGGCGAGTCTGCGTTTGGCGGTGTGTTTTACCTCACGCCACTGCTGCTGGAAGTCGGCATCATCGGCGAATTCCTCGAGCTTGCGGAGCCGGTCGAGGTCTCCGAGCCAGTCGCCGCCTACCCGGTCGTTGAGCAGTTGAGCCAGCGGCGGATTGCTGATCGCTATGAAACGCCGCGGGGTAACACCATTGGTGATGTTGCAGAATTTTTCAGGCCACATCTCGGCGAAGTCGCGCATCAAGTGACGTTTGAGGAGATTGGAGTGCAGCTCAGCCACGCCGTTGACACAATGGCTGCTTACGGCGGCCAGGTTCGCCATCCGCACGAACCGTTCGCCGGATTCATCGACGAGCGACATGCGGCCTACACGCGCTTCATCGTTGGGGAACCGCGCCCGCACCTGCTGAAGGAATCGATGGTTAATGCTGTAGATGATCTGCAGGTGGCGCGGCAGCAGCCGCCCGAACAGCGAAACGGACCATGTTTCCAGCGCCTCAGGCAAGAGGGTATGGTTGGTGTAGGCGAACGTGTTTTGCGTGACCTCCCACGCGGTGTTCCAGTCCATCAGGTGTTCGTCAACAAGCAGACGCATCAGTTCGGGGACCGCAATGGCCGGGTGGGTGTCATTGAGCTGCGCGGCCCAGCGCGTGTGGAACTGGTCAAGGGGCCGGCCCAGCCGCAGGTGCACGCGGATCATGTCCTGCAACGAACAAGTGACGAAAAAGAACTGCTGCTGGAGCCTCAGGATTTTGCCTTCGCCGTGTTCGTCATTCGGGTACAGAACCTTGGTGATGTTCTCGGAAACCATTTTGTCTTCGACCGCGCGATAATAGTCGCCGTGGTCAAACGCGGCGAAATCGAATGACTCGACGGCCTCGGCCTTCCAGAGGCGCAGGCGATTACAGGTGCCGACACGATAGCCTAAGATGGGTGTGTCGTACGCCACGCCCTTGACGACGGTTTCCGGCATCCAACGCACGCGCTGACGAGACTCGGCATCTGTCCAGTTCTCGGTTCGTCCGCCGAACGGCACATCGAAGGCCAGCTCGGGTCGCATGATCTCCCAGGGATTGCCGTAGCGGAGCCATTTGTCGGTTATCTCCACCTGCCAGCCGTCGCGGATAATCTGATCGAAGATGCCGAACTCATAGCGGATGCCGTATCCGATGGCCGGTATCTCGTCCGAGGCGAGCGAATCCAGGTAGCATGATGCCAGGCGACCCAGGCCTCCGTTGCCGAGTCCGGGTTCTTCTTCCTGCTCGAACAGTCCGTCTATATTGACGCCGAGTTTGGCCATCGCCTCACGCGCCTGGTCCATGATTCCGAGGTTCAGCAGGTTGTTGGCCAGATGCGGCCCAGGCAGGAACTCGGCGGAAAGATAGGCTACGACGCGTGCATCCTGCTCGGCATAGGCTTCCAGGGTCCGGACACCCTGCTTGAGCACACGGTCCCGGACAGTCAGCGCCAAAGCAGTGTACAGTTCATTGCGAGTGGCGGCCGTCAACACACGTCCCATACTGCAGAACAGGTTGTCGAGAAATGACCGCTCGATGTCTTCGGCGCGTGAACCGGTACGCACACCAATAGCCGGCTCGCGTTTACGGGAGTCTTTGGAGGGGTCCTTCCTGTCTGTGGACATAAGTGCTTCCTTTCGACATATCACCGATTTTGCGCATCAGTCTAACCTCCGCCGGGCATGCGGTCAATGGATATCCATATCGAACAGTGGCGCAAATCAGTATCGTCCTTCTCATGGTCAGTGAAATCCGTGGAATCTGCGGTTTTTTTGCCTTCTACCTTCTTCACTTTTGCCTTGTCCTTTGTCCTCTGATCACGGCGTTTTTTCTTGACGGGGAGGTTGTTAATCTGGTATAAATAAAATCTGATGCGCTCAAGTCGGAGTGCGAATTGTTGTCGGTCGTTCTGTAAATCTTGATCTTTTTGAAGGAGGAATCAAAATGTCTCACAGAAAGCCAGCCCTGAGCCTGTCGAATGGGGCAAAACTAATCACATTGGGCGTTCTCGTCGCATTACTGCTGCCGGCAGCGCAGGTCCATGCCGTGAAAAACTTCAAGATTTCCGGCTACGGCGGCGGCCATCAGATATGGTTCGAAGCCGAGGAATTTGACGAACGCAATCCCGACAACGATACGTATTACCCGGTCGTTGACGAGGCCGGTGCGTTCGGCCAGGCGGTCACCCGCTCAGGCGGGGCCGGCGGCATGATTCGCTGGACGTTCGATATCAGCACGGCCGGCGGCACTGGCGGTACCTGGCATTTCTGGGCGCGCGTTTTGAATCCAGGCAATACGTCGGATTATATGCTCGTCGAAGGAGACCCGGGCGACCCGGCGATCCCCACCGGCCCACCCTTTCCCGGAGGGGATTCGGCGCCGCCGTTCACCAACGAAGATGACCGAATTTTTGAGGCAACGGATAACGTTTGGGATTGGTGGGGGAATGACCAAGGAAGCGAAAAGGAGCTTCAAGATGGTGAAAACTCGATGTACATCTTTCACAGGCAGGGTGAGGAGACCGTGTTCTGGGATGTCTTCGTGTGGACCGATGACGCTGGCTATGTGCCCACAGATGACGACTACCGAAACGCTGCGGCAGTCCTTCCCGGCACGGCTTTCGCTCCAGTCCCGGCTAACATGGCGACCGATGTGGCGCGAGACGCAGTCCTTAGTTGGACGGCGGGAGATCTGGCTTCGCCAATCAACGGCCACAAACTTTACTTCAGCGAGAACATCGACGACGTCAGCAATGGAGTTGGCGCGATCACTCAGACGCCGAGCAGCTATACAGTGCCCCAGCGACTCGAGTTCGACACGACTTACTACTGGCGCGTCGACGAGGTCACGCCGGACGGGACTGTATTCGACGGTACGGTCTGGAGCTTTACGACAGAACTGTTTGCATATACGATTCAAAATGTCACGGCGACGGCGTCGAGCAACTCAGTGGACAAGGGGCCCGAAAACACCGTGAACGGCTTCGGTCTTGACAGCACCGGCCTGCTCCACGGAAACCAGGGCGCGGGCAGCATGTGGCTTAGCGATGTTGCGGCCCCGCAGCCGGCGTGGATATTGTTCGAGTTCGACAGCGTTCACAATCTCCATGAAATGTGGGTGTGGAATTCCAACGAGAGTCTGGAGCCGGTGATCGGGCTGGGATTTCAGGACGTTGCGATCGAGTATTCCGGCGACGGCGCCGACTTCGTGACGTTGGGGACGGCGCATGAGTTCGCGCGGGCAGATGGCTCAGCTATCTATGCACACAACACGACAATCGACATGGGCGGAGTGGGCGCGAAGTTCGTCCGGCTCACGGCCAACAGCAACTGGGCAGGTCTGCTGCCGCAGTTTGGCCTGGCCGAGGTGCGTTTCCTGTCGATACCGGTCCAGGCGAGCGAACCCGATCCGGCTTCCGGCTCGCTTGATGTGCCCCTGGATTTGGACATTGCCTGGAAAGCGGGAAGGCAAGCAGCTACGCACGATGTGTACTTGAGCGACGATGCGCAGGCTGTGGTGGACGGCACGGCGCCGGTGACAACCGTGGCGGATGCCAGCCATGGTCCGCTGTCCCTCGATCTCGGCAAGACCTATTTCTGGCGGGTCGATGAGGTAAATGACACTGAGACGCCTGCAATGTGGCCGGGCGAGATATGGAACTTTACGACGATCGAATCTCTTGTCGTCGAGGATTTTGAGAGCTACGACGCGGCCGAGAACCAGATATGGTTTACCTGGCACGATGGGCTCGGCTTTGGCGTGCCCGGTACGCCGGATTTCTTCGGTGGTAACGGCACCGGTGCTGCTGTAGGCGATGAGACCACAGCCTCGTTCACCGAGCAGACCATCGTTCACGGCGGCTCACAGTCAATGCCGCTTTCCTACAACAATAATAAGCAGGGTGCATTGAATTATTCGGAGACAAGCAGAACGCTGGACTCTCAGCGGGACTGGACTGCAAGGGGCGTGGGTGAATTGTCGATCTGGTTCAGAGGCTATCCTGGCGCCGTGGGCAGCTTCACCGAAGGTCCGGTCGGAACCTTTACGGTCACCGCCGAGGGCGCCGATATATGGAACCAGGCCGATCAGTTCCACTACGTCTACAAGCAGCTCACAGGTGTCGGCTCGATCATCGCAAGGGTCGAGAGCGTCGAGCTTACCGACGTCTGGGCGAAGGCCGGCGTGATGATTCGCGAGACACTCGATGCCGGCTCGGTGTTCTCGGCGGTGTATATCACGCCCACCAATGCCGACGGCACACCCACTAACGGTTGCAGGTTCCAGGGCCGGACGGCCACAGGGGGCAGCGCTACGAGCGATTCGAGCCCGACTCTGGTAGCAACGCCCGAGCAAATGGCAATTGCGGCACCATACTGGGTGAAGATAGAGCGCGACGTCACGGGCAACTTCCGAGGCTCCTACTCGAGCAACGGCACGGCTTGGACTCCGATGGTGTGGCGGCCGGCCATCTCGATGGGTCCAACCGTTTACATCGGTTTGGCGCTGACAAGCCACAATTCCGGCGTGACATGTGAGGCCGTATTCTCCGGCGTCCAGACCACAGGCACGGTCACGGGACAATGGCAATCGCAGGATATCGGCCTGCTCAGCAACAGTGCCGAGCCGATGTACGCGGCGATAGCCAACAGCAACGGCACGTCCGGCGTGGTGCTTCACGATGATCCGGCGGCAACGCAGATAGACACCTGGACCGAGTGGCGGATCGACCTGCAGCAGTTCGCCGATCAGGGCGTCAACCTGACCGACGTCGACAGCATCGCTATCGGCACAGGCGACAAGAACAATCCCCAACCCGGCGGTTCGGGCAAGATGTTCTTCGACGACATCGCCCTGTATCCCGAGCGTCCGGCGCCGCTGCCGAAGCGAACGAACAGCATATTCGAGGCCGAAGCAGCCGATGTAATCGGGTCGCTCTGGCGGACTCATCGCGATGCGACCTCGTCTGGCGCCACGCACATCGGCTCGAATAACGGCGACGGCAGCGAGGGTGACGCTGCGCCAGGGGTTGATTGGGTGCTCAGCTATGACTTCACCGCCGAGGCGGGAGTCTACAAGATCGTGGCCCGGGTCATAGCCCCAACCGTCACGGATGACTCCTTCTGGGTCCGGATAGTGGGCGCCGAAAGTCAGACGCACGAAGACCCCGACCAGCCCGGCACCGGGTGGGTAATGTTCAATGACATAGAGCCCGGGAGCCAATGGGTTTGGGACGAGGTCCACAGCAGCGACCATGACGGCGAGGTTGTCAACTGGACGCTGGCGGCGGGCGAGTACAGGCTGGAAATCGCCAAACGCGAAGACGCCGCTTTGATTGACGCTATCCTGGTCACCGACGATCTTGGCCTGGACCCGGCTACGTTGCCGTGGGCGGCTGTTCGGTAGACAATGGACTACTCAATTACTCAGATGAAGCACCCAGTCTTCCGTGTCAGGAGCCGACCATTCGAACCGATCTCTGACGATCGTTCCTTGATTGATGCTCCTCGTCTCGCCGGTCCGCGGGTTGAGCAGGCGAACCTTGTCAACGCCGGCGGCGCCGGGACCGAAATCGATGGTGACTTTGCCCTTCAAGCCCCGCAGATATGCCACGTAGTGTTTGCCCGGCTCAGCCAACAACCAGTAGGTTGTTTTGGGCGGCCCCAGCAGCGTGCGTGAGGCCAAGCGAACGTTGCGGTCGGATGAACGCGGCGTCGCGTAACTAATCCAATCGTCATGCGGCTGCAGCTTCCACCAGTCAAGACCGCTCAGGAAGGACTGAGCCACGCGGTACTGACGTTCCCAAATATCGTTGCGCGGATCGTCCACGTTGAACGGTCCCTTGTCGCGATTGCCCCCCATGTACGTCGTGCCGTATCCCGTGACGGTGTAGCCGCCGGCCATAACGATGTCCCACGTTGCGTGCCGCATGGCCTCGGCGCTAAAGCTGTTGTTTTTATCAACTTCGCCGTCAAAGTCCGAATCACGCAGGAAGTAACCGTATTCCGAATTGACAATCGGCCCCGGATACGGGCGGGATTCAAGAATGCGCGCGTGCAGGCTGCGGTAGTTCTGCTGATAATCGCCGAAGCTCATCCATTTGGCCCTGTTGAATTCGCGCACGCTTCCCTGCTGGGTCATCGGATGAATCCCAACCATGCGATTGTGAGCGTCCGATTCGTGCAGTGCGTTGCCTATTTCGATGAACTCGGCGCGGATGGCCTGCTCGGTGACATTGGGCCGCGTTCTGATTTCGGCGTGCCACTCGCCGGAGACGATGAAGTACACATCATAGGCGCCGTATCTCGACGCAATATAGCGGGCATACCGTTTCCTCGCCTCCAGGCCCGGGAATAGCCGCCAGGCGAACGGCTCTGTCTTGCGCTTATCGCCCCAGGCCGGCACCAGACCGCCAATGATCCCTTTGTCGTTCAGATATCGCAGCCTGACGTCGATTTCCTGCCAGTAGGCGGGGTTCAGGGTCTCCCGTGCCATGCTGTCGAACGGATCGCCGCCACGATTTCCCCAACCGGCCTCCTGCAAGAGCATGGAGTGCATGACATTGATGCCCTGGCCGGCGCGCTCGTCGATATAGTGGTATACGGCCTCGCGATTGAGCTTCTCAGATACTTCGTCCTGGTACAAGGCCCATGCGGTGTCACCCCAGAACAGAAACGGCGTCCCGTCCTGATACGCAAAGTGATGCGCATACCCCGGCATGGGCTGGATGCTCCCCTTTCGCCGTGACGGGACACACGTAAATTGCCCTGTCTGTCCGTTCAAGCCTTCATCGGCAGAACGCACATTGAACCGCCACTCGCCGAGGAGATCGGGGCTGATGCGCAATTTCCAGACATCGGCTCCGTCCCAGAAAAGACCAAGCGTGCGTCTTGTCCCATCCGGGCGCCGAATGACCGCCGATGCCTGCAAGTCCTTGTACGGATTTACGTATCTGCCCGTTGCCTTGAAGCTTGTCTCAAAGAAGCCGAACCTGTCCACGGCCTGGTTCGCCATCAATGATGCGCTGAAGGCCGTAAGGCATGTGATGATGGTTGCCAAAGTGCTCACTCGGTATTTGGCAGAATGGTTAAGATGCTCGTTTATGATCATGTCTATCTCCCCTTCGTAATACAATCCTTCATCTTCTCATTTCTTGCGCGTGTTCTTCCAAAGCTTGTTCTCTAATTCATTATGAGAGAATATCTTATACGGAATACTCAATCCGCGAAAATCCGCGCTAATCCGCGGTTTCGATTTGGTGGTTGTTCGTGTTCATTTGTGGTTTCATCTTCTTGGCTGTGGCCAAAGGCTGCGCTGTGTTCGATTACATTTCATTGCTGTCTGAGAATCTCACCGGCCCGGGCAAAACCACTCTGGCCGCTGTTCAACACAGGAACACCGAACCCCTGCACAGGCTCGGGGAAGCTAAATGAAAACACCGACATTGACAACTGAGCCAGAACCACGACATCAACCTGATCCCGGCTTTGAACGTCGCGGATTGTCTCAGCAATGGCCTGATTGTGTTCGGCGATCTTGCCCTGGCCCAGCAGTTCAAAGGCCTCTTCGACGGTTGCCCCTACGAAATCGACCTTCTTGCCCAGTCGATCGGCGGTCTCCTGGAGTAATGCCCGCGTGCTCTTGACCGTGGGACCATGTGTGGCGACGACAAGGATCCTGCCCTCGGCGCTCACGGCGCGCTCCATCATCGCTTCGTCAATCTGAACGACGGGAACGCCCAGCGGCTTCATTGTCTCGCTGACTTCTCTAAACGCTCGATTCATCGTCGAGCACGATATCATAACGGCATCGACCCTATGCAGATCATACAGATCTCTCGCATACCTGCAGAAGAGGTCGATGTTGATTTGTGGAGGACAGGCAAGCCCCTGACTGTGGGCCTGCATGAAGTTCAGTTGCACGGCCTCGTTGCCCACGTTGATGATCTTAACGCCCGGCAGCATGGTCTTGCCGAAGTAGGTCGACCAGAGGCTGATCCACGATGCGCCGTTGACGACGCCGAGTTTTTTTCCGGACAGTCTGGGATCAGCCCCTCGCTCCGGCACCGGGGCCGGAACGCCCGTGACCTTCATGTAATCACTAAACAAGCGAATCGGATCGACACCAAACGGCAACTGTGACATTACCTTATCTCCTATATCCCGGCCTTCGACATGGTTTGCTCAGCAACCTTCACAACGTCGTCCGAAGTCATTTGATAATGGGCCAGCAAATCATTGACGTGGCCGGTATGGATGAAATCCTCAGGGTCTGTGCCGATGGTCCCAACTGGAATCTGCAAGCCCTCTCGTGCGAGGGATTCGGCCACGAGTGAGAAGAGCCCGCCGCTGACGCAGTGGTTTTCCAGCGTTACGATTACCGATACCTTGGACGCCATGTCGGCAAGCAGATCTGCGTCGAAAGGTTTCAGGCTCGGATGATGATCCAGCCGGACACCGAAACCTTTGCTCTTGAGCTTCTCGGCGGCGATCTTGGCCGTCTTGATCATATAGCCCGTACTGATCAGGCCGACGTCGGAACCAGAATCGGTGACGGTGACACCTTTGCCGAGTTTGAATCTGTAGTCTGGGCCGATCTCATTGTCCTCCACCTGGCAGCGGACGATGCGGATATAGAATGGCCCGACAGTTTCCGCCGCCGTGCGCAGGACCTGTCGCATCTCCTCGTTACAGCCCGGTTCAACTACTCGGAGATTCGGGATGCGAAGCAGCAGGCCGAGTTCCTTGTCACTCTGGTGAGTGGCGCCGGCTTTTCCGGTGAAGAGCCCCACATACGCGCCGAGCACTTTCACATTGCATTTGCTGTAGGCCACGGAGATGTAGAGCTGGTCCATGAATCGCCGGCAGAATGCGTCAAACGTACAGGGAAAGGGGATGAATCCCTCCTGGCTCAGACCCGCGCTGATGCTGATCATGTTCTGCTCGGCGATGCCCACCTTGACGAGTTTATCGGGGTGGTAGTGCTCGAAGATGTGCAGCCCGCTGCTGCTGCGCAGATCGGCATCGACAGCGACGATGTTTTCATATTCGCCGGCCAGGTCCGCAAGGGCGTAGCCCATCTGGTACCGCATCTCTTTTGTTTCATCGCGCTTCGGTATGGAAAACTGTGCCATGTTTATCCTTTTATCACGCCTGCTTTTCCACGATTCTGTCCGGGTTCTCATGCAAGGGCGGTACGATATGGATTGCATCACCAAGGGCCTGGTGAAACGCCTGCGGAATTCCCAGCCGGTGACCGTCTCGCTCCCACAATTCGCCCAGCCACCGCTGCGCTGCTTCTATGGTTCGAGGTGCGCTGGTATGCCAGTTGGGATTGTATTGACACATCCCTATACCTTTGCCTTTGATCGTGCTGAGAATGACCGCATTGGGCTTGCCCCGCCGTTGTGTGTGCAGTGTATTGAACAGGTCAACCAGATCGGCAACGTTGTGGCCGTTGCTGACTTGCCACGGTTGCAGGTTAAAGGCCGCAAGTTTGTCCGCCAACGGTTCGATCGACATGTCCTGCTGGACAAAGCCCTTGGCCTGGACCTTGTTGTAGTCGATGATGAACACGAGGTTGTCCAGGCGATAGTGCCCGGCGGCCATGAAGGCTTCCCAGACCGAGCCTTCGTTGCACTCGCCGTCGCCAATGAGAACGTACACCATTCGATCTGCCTGATCAGGACCGTGCCGGCGAATGCCCAGGGCGCGTCCGACGGCTACGCCGGGGATTTGTCCGAGTGAGCCGCCCGATATTTCGATGCCGGGGGTAGTCGTACTGTCCGGATGGCTCTCCAGATGAGAACCCCACTCGCCGTAGCGAGTCAGATCGCCAACCGGGAAATATCCGACGAGCGCCAGGGCGGCGTACAGACCGGGGCATGCGTGACACTTCGACAGATAGAACACATCTCGACCGGGCCACTTCGGTTCCTGTGAATCGTACCGGAGAACATAATTGTACATGACCGCCAGCAACTCGGCCTCCGAGAAGCTGCCTCCCGGATGTCCCAAAGCTGCGCAGGTCATCGAATAAACCGCGTAGCTGCGGATCAGGTAAGCCAGCGTTTCGGTTTGCTCGACCAGATCGGAGTGTTCCTTATGGTGAGAAAACACCTCCTGGAACCTCCGGCTGTTCGCTCTGAAAGGTTTCCAAAACTGTGATGCGTCTAGTGGATTCATGTTGTACCTTCTTATTTCCATGCCGGAAGGCGCAAAGGCCTTGGGGCGGAGATGAACCCGTTGTTGTCCTTCAGCTCGGTTGCATGCAACTCCGCAAGCGTCAGGTAGTATTTATCAATGTCCGGGAGCTTCAAAGATTCTTGCCCTTCTTCCCAAGCCTCCGGTAGTCGGACGACAAAATCTTCGGCCTGCACGGGCTTCTTGTAGATCACGATTGAAAAACTTCTGTCAGGCTCGACCGAGAGTGAGCCGCTGTGCAGGACATACGGATGCAACGCGATCACGTCCCCGGCCCTGACGTAGAACATCTGGACTTTCACAGGCTCGGCGACAACACGATCCGGACCATATCGCAGCTCGGCAGGGAGCATGAC
Source organism: Phycisphaerae bacterium (assembly GCA_016782865.1). Classification (GTDB taxonomy): domain Bacteria; phylum Planctomycetota; class Phycisphaerae; order Sedimentisphaerales; family Anaerobacaceae; genus SG8-4. Next base: position 15,195 of record JADHXR010000085.1, on the reverse strand, counting down.
GCCGTAGACGATGTCTGTCAGGGCATATATGAATTCGACAGCCCCGGCGTGACATTCAAGCTTGTGGACATAGCCCCGCGTGTTTTGACCGGTCTCGAAGATCGTCTGAAACGCCTGGACCGGCGCGTCATTGCCCGCGGAGATGGCTGCAATTGCCTGAGCAAGGGACATGTGAACACCAAAGGGTTTGAATGCGGGATCGTCGGCATGGCGAATCATGAGTCCGTGATTCTGGCCCGAGCCGAAAAGCAAATTATGCGACTTGAGAAGCGACTGAATGGCTTTGGGAAGCTCTTTTTGAGCACCGGCAAAGCCGCGCAATGAGGTCTCCAGAAATTGTATCTTCTCGATGCCGCCGTAAGGGCTGTCAATAAGGATCCTGCGCCAGGTTTCTCGAAAGTCGCCGCCGAATTGCCTGGTGATCTGCAGTCGCGGCATTTCGCTAAGAAGCGCCAAAACTCTCTGCTTATTGGTCGAGTGTTGTTCTATTCGCTGCACCAAACCGGCGGCGGGATTCTTGCCCACTGCCGTAGCGGCGCCAAGCACCCAAATACACAGGCCGATGCAGGCATATTGTTTGAGAAATCCAGTTGCCCGTGATTGTCGGATACCGTACATCTGACGCTCCTTTCGTATACGTTAGATTACGCCAAAGGCAAAACCACTGCCAGGATCAGGGAGACTACCACCGCTGCCAGGCCCATGATGGCTAGCAGCGGAGTCCAGGACTTGAGACCTTCCGCTTCGGTCAGGCCCGTCATCTTGACAAAGATCCAGAAGCCGCTGTCGTTCATCCACGAACAGATCATGGAGCCTCCTCCTATCGCGGTGGCCAGGTAGGCGGGGTGGTAGCCCAACGATTCCGTCGATGGGATCATCGCCGCGACCATGGATGAGGCGGTGATCATCGCGACGGTCCCCGAGCCCTGGGCGATCTTCATGACCGAGGCGATTACGGCGCCGAGTATCAGCAAGACAATACCGCCGCTGTCGCCGGGGACCAGTTCACCGATGGCCGAACCTACATCTGCGGCCTCGAGCATCGCGCCAAAGGCGCCGCCGGCGGCCGTGATCAGGATGACAATGCCGCCGCTCATCAGAGAAACCTCGACGACTTTACTCAGCCGGGCCAACGTCAGTTGTCGTTTGGATTTGAGCATCCACATCGCAATCGCCGTGGCGAGCAGCATCGCGAGATTGACGTTGCCGAGCACGGCCACGACGTCGGCAAAATGACGAAGAGAAGATCCCTCGGCAGCGTCCTTGGCAATGGTCTTGACGATTGTACCTGTCGAGATCAGGACGACCGGCAGCAGGATGGGGAGCAGTGAGATCCAAAGGGGGGGTAACTCGCTGTCGTCGAATGGCTCGGGCTCGGCCTCACCCGTGCCGGTCGGACGCAGCGGAATGTTCATTCGCCTGTCGAACCAGCCGGCAAGCAGCATCCCGATGAAAGCCGCCGGCAGGGCCACAAGGGCGCCCGCGATAATCATGACCCCGACATCGATGCCGAGGTTCGCGGCCATGAACAGAGGCCCCGGTGTGGGCGGAACCAGCGAATGAGTGATAACGCCGCCGGCGGCGATAGCGAGGGCATATTTCAAGTAGTGCTTTCCCGTTCGCCGAGTCATCGACCGGGCCAGCGGCACAAGAAGATAGAAAACAGTGTCGAAGAACACGGGAACCGCCAGGACGTAGCCACTGGCCATCAGGGCGGTGGCGCTGCGTTTCTCACCGAGCAGCGAGAGGAAGGCCCGGACGACCCGGTCGGCCGCGCCGCTGTCCATCATGCACTTGCCGATCACCACGGCCAGCGCAATGACGATGCCGATTTTGCCCGCCGTCTGGCCAAACGCATCTGCAACTCTGATCACTTTCTCCGCCAGAGGCCCCGGAGCGAGCATACTTACGACCAGCGCCGCGCTGATCAGGGCGATGAAGGCGTTGATTCGCAACACGACGATCATGCCGATGACGATGGTGATCCCGATCCCAAGAATCAATAATGGATGCATCCTTCTGTTCCCTTTCAATTGCTCCGATAGTCTGCGAGTTTCATGATCAGGCTCTTGATCGTCTCATAGGCCCTTAGTTTTGCCAGTCCGTTTTTTTTATGGTTTTCATACGCAGCTTCTTGGATCACCTTGATGTCCGGTTCTTGCTCTTACTCCGGGGCAAATGCCCAGTCCTGGCCCGTCTTGCTCATTGCCTTGGTGAGGAACTGGCGTTTTTTCAGGTTCTCTCGAAGCTCCTTTTCGATTCGGTCCGGATCGAATCTGCTCAGGATGCACTCTTTGAGTTCCGAGCGAATCGAAACATACCCGGCTCGACGTGCGAGGTTGTCCCATTCGTCCGGATCTTTATCGAGGTCGAACAGTTGCTCGTCATGTCCGTGGATGTAGATGTATTTGTACTTGCCCTTTCTTACCATAAAGCATGTGGCATATACGCCTTCCGAGTGCATCTCCGAGAAGACCGCCCGGCCCGGTTGTTCCTGGCCATTGAGAAGCGGAACGAGACTCACGCCATCGACGGCAAAACTCTCAGAGCCGTTATATCCCACCAAGTCCAGGACTGTGGGAGCGATGTCCAGCAACGAGACGGGCGTTTTGGAAACGTGTCCTTCTTGTCCGGCATGCGGCGAAACCACCAGCAGCGGCACTCGAGCGGACGACTCATAGAAGCATCTCTTCTGCACCATATTTCTTTCGCACAGCATGTCACCGTGATCGCTGGTGAAAATGATAATCGTGTCGTCCATAAGGTCGTCGGCCCCCAACCGGGCGACTAACTCTCCGACCTTGTCGTCTATATAGGTCACGAGTGCATAATACGCCCGCCGGAGCTTGAGCAGAGACGAGGGCTTTTGCAGGTCCACCTTGTCGACGCCATGATGCCTGTTCAGCCAGCGATCCATCGCCGAGTGCTTCTTTTCGAAGCCGGGCGGGAGTTTGGGAATCTCGATGTGTTCATCCTCGTAGAGGTCCCAATACTTTTTAGGAGGCCAGAACGGTTCGTGCGGGAAATTGTACGATATGCACAAGAAAAATGGCTGATAGGACGTGTCCCTGCGATTCTGAGTTCCCTTATGAGTGAGGTAGTCCAGAGCTTCGGTGTGAGCGAGTTCGTCGTATTCGATGTTCCTGCCCGAGCGCCCGACGTGGACTGCGCCGCCGAGATAGCTGCGGGCGTGCGTTTTGGGAATCTTATGGTCGCGCGATTTTGTCCAGGAGAAATCCGCTGGATAGATATTTGGTAAGAGTCGTTTCTGAAAGCCGTGAAGCTGGTCGGGCCCGACAAAGTGAATCTTGCCGCTGAGGACCGTGTCGTAGCCCAACAGGTTAAGGTGGTGACAGAGCGTCGGCTGATCGCAGCCAAGAGCGGCGGCGTTGTCGTAGACGCCGTTTTCCGAAGAATACGTGCCCGTCAGCATGCACGCCCGGGCAGGGGCGCATAGCGGGCAGGGACTGTAGGCTGCGTCGAATAGAACACCTTTCTCCGCTAGTGCATTGAGATGAGGTGTTCTGACCACTGGATGCCCGTACAATCCGGTCAACAGCGGCGTCATCTGGTCGGCGACGACAAGCAGAACGTTGGGTCTCCCGGAGCGTTTTCCTTCTGTAGACTTCGCCGACACACCCCGGGCTAACGTGACCCCGGGAACCAAAGCGGCCGAAAACCTCATGAAATGACGCCTGTCCATAGTCACGGCTTGTAGCTTTCTGTAATCATGCATCTGTCTGCGGCTGCCTTTCACCTGCTATACGTAAAACATGTATTCTATTACTGAATAAACTGTATACAATTATGCGACGATGTCAATGCCATCATTTCGGCTTTGTTACGCCGGGAGCCACCGGCGGTTGCCAATTGAAATCAGTGGCGAGCTGCTTGCCCGAACGGCGGGCCGGATCCTGCAATTGGCTTTGCTTTTTCAACCTTGGTTCATAGCCACAAAGCATGCCCTGAGCACGGTCGAAGGGGCACTAAGGCACAAAGCACGCCCCGTTCGGCTTTGCTCAGGGCAGGCTCTGAGCGCAAGTCGAAGGGGCACCGAGTCGCACTTCTACATTGGACATTCCTTGTTCACTATTCGATATTCGAATCCTTCGTACTTCCTGATTCCCCGTTATCCTGAGCACCTACCCCCTGTTATCCTGTTATCCTGGTTTCCTGATTGCCTGCCTGCTCCCTTTTTCCTTTTTTACTTTCCACTTTTTACTTTTTGGCTTCTCCCTCCCGCATTTCCTTGTAATCAGAAGCGAACTTCATACATACCATTCAATCTCATCTAATCCGGCAGGGCTTAACGCGCTGAATCAGGGGTCGGGGTACGAGGTCCCTCTGGATTCAGATGTTAGAGTTTATAAGGACTCTTTGTCTTTTCAGTATTTATACGGTACGCCCGGGTTGGAGCAACTTCTGAACTAGGTGGAGCTGCCTCAACGCAGAACCTTGTTTGACCATCTTTGTCTTGCCACCGGTAATAATAGATCACATAATTTGCATGCCGTATCACTGGCTCAGTCTGGTATATGAAGTCACGATCTTCCTTTGACAAGTCCTGGATATTGTTCAATGCATATTCTCGAATTGAAGGAACTAGGACTTTGGCTTCTTCATATTCATAGCGGGGCAACAAACCGCACCCACTGACGAAGACAAAGGCAATCAATGATAGATGACTAATCCTAAGCATTCTGTGACTCCGACAATGTTTCTATGGTTTCCGCATAACATCCCGAACGTATCGTCATTGGGAGGAACTCCATGCCGCTACCATGCCCTTACAAAATACGAAGTCCCGTAGCGGTTCATTTTTCTCCAATCACAATTTGCCTTTCTTTCAGCATGGGCAACCGAGTTGCCCATGCTACCGATTGCGCAGGGATAGCCGGATCCGATTGCCGGTTTGGCTACAGGTCCTTGGCCAGGCAGACTGCAGAGCCATCCGAAAGCGACACTACGCATTGGCTGCCGGTCAGCGCTAAACCCCAGCGCACCGGGGTTGCGGGTAGTTGGGCCCTCCAGAGCGACCGGCCGCTTGGAGAGATGGCTTCTATGCTCTCGTGGTGTAGAGCTACGAGTCCGTCGGAGCCGACAGCCAGACCGCGCACGTCCGCTGTGTTGGTCGCCCAAAGAACCGAATCGCCCACGGGTACTGTCATCACATCGCGGGGCACCGTACCGCCTCCCATCTTCCCGCCGGTCTTGGGATCCTTGTTCATCAAGTCAACGATGCGGTCGAGCGCTCGAATATCGCGCGAGCAGAAGAGGCGGCTGTCCACCAGGGCGATGTGCCGGTCGGACATCCGGAAGTACGAGCGATTCTGATGGCGTTTGAAGATCGTGGTTCTGGCTTGTTCGTGGGAGAACAACTCCGGGCCGCTGCATGACGGCTTGCCGTCGGGCTCGAGGAACATTTCCATTCCCGCTTCGAGCTTGGAGACAACTCGCGGGTTGCCGCCGGTCGGCGCGTCCAGCGCGACTACTCCGGCCGGGGCGCCGCCGTTGATGTACAATGTATTATCTTTTAGCAGCAGATTTCCCTGGACGCCGAAACTAAGCTTTGGATCCCGGCGGTCGAGAGTATATGCCTGCCGCCAGCGGAATCTCCCCGTAGCGACGTCCACCGCGGCGGCCACGGCGCCGTCTGCGGCGGTGCTCCCGGCTGCTGCATAAACGGTCCCGTCATCGCCGAGGACAACCCCGCCGCCCAGAGGCCAGGCGGACATGAGCCGGTCCATGATGTTGACGAATCGCTTCTCGGGCGCCAGCTCGGCACGTCCCAACAGCCGCCCGTCGGAGGCATCCAGGCAGTAAAGAACACCGTCGCACGAGCCGAAGATTACCCGTCCTTTCCAATAGGCAGGCGGGCCCAGTACGGCGGCATTAGATGAGGCTTGCCAAATGATCTCTCCGTTGGCGGCGTCGAGGGCCGACACTGTGCCGTCTGTAGCGCCCACGAAGATGCGCCCATTGGCGCACACCGGCGCTGTCAGGTCACCGCCCGGTAAACGTCGCCGCCACAACTGTCTCGCTTTCTTGCCTACGCCGGTGGGCACCGCAGCCGTCCCGGCCGAGTTGGCTCGCAGCATTGGCCAGTCATCCGGGGCCGCCGGCGCGCTCGATGCGGGCGCGGCCCATGTGGGCGATTCGGCCGCTGCGCCCGGTTCCTTCAGCGGCGAGCGAGGGGCCATTGAAAATGTGCCGTGGACCTGCCAGCAATCGCAAGCCAGTGGCATCCAATACAACCGCCCGTTCGCCGGAACGACGCCGTCAAAACATCCCGGACGGACGACGCCTTCGTAATCGGCAAGTTTTCGCTCGGCGATGTCGACGTAGACGGTCCTGCCCTCGCCGCCTCCGGGGCGGTAGTAGAACTGGTTCGCAGTCACCGTCAGGCGCGTGCAGGAGCCAGTGACACCCAGACTGAATTCATCGAGAACCTTGCCGGTGCGCGGGTCGACTTTCCGGCAGAAGGCCGCCGGGTTGGCTACGCGCGGCACGATGTAGAGAGCATTATCGAAGAAGAAGGGGTGGGGAGATGCGAGGTCCGACGCCCAGAGGAGATCGCCTTTCTCAAAGTCGATACAGCTTGTCTTCTTAAACGACGGCCCCGCGATACACACGACACCATTATCGGCCCGCGTGTAACAGTAGGTGGCCCATCCCAGGCCCCAGCCCTGGCGCTTGAGCGAACTGCCGATGCCGGCAAAGATCTCTCCGGATGTCTCGGGCGTGCGGCGCCACAACTGCTCGCCAGTGGCCAAGTCGCGCGCGGCCATGAACTTTCCCGGCGCCAGCTCGAAAATTCGTCCGCCCTCAATGCACAGGGCTCGAGCGTCGAACGATTCGGCCTCGCGAACGCTCCAGAGCAGTTTCATCTCGGGATACTGAAAGGCCGCCAGTGTTCTGGCTGCGCCGAAGTTGTTGACGACGCCTCTGTAATGCTCATTCGCCACGTTCCAGGGCCAATGACCCATTTGCCCTTTCTGCCGATGAGGAGCGACGCCGGCATCCGGTGGGCCGAATGCTGTGAAGAGTATGTCACCCCTCTGCGCAATCCATTTGAAGTCTGTATCGCCGGCGGCCGCCGCCTCCGGCGGTGCGCTGAAAGTGCCGCGCTGCCGCCCGGTCGCCGCATCCAGCATCCGGAGGGTCGGGCCCTCGGCAAAGACCACCTCGTCGGCGGTTGCCAGCTTGGAGATGTTGTGGACCACATAGTCCGGGTCCAACGGACGGCTCCAGAGGCGAAGACCGTTGTAGGCGTTGAGGACCGTTAGCCTGTTCAGCAGCGGTTCCTCTCGCTCGTGGAATGCGATGTGCCCGGAAAAGAAGATCCGTCCGCCGGCAAAAAGCGTCTGATTGGGCATCGCCGCGAATACCGGATACGTTTGAAAACGCAACTCCCCGGGCAAACGCGACACTCTGTCTCGCGAGACCACATTGTTGTCCGGATCATGGTACGGATGACGCCACTCATCTGTGCCGCCCGCGGCGGGCTTGACGGAAACCTCTCCAGAAGCAACACAGACGCCGCCGGGATGCAGCACGCGCAGAATCTCCTTCTCTAAAGGCCGAGCGTCGACTCCCGGCGCCACCCAGACGGCGTCGGCCATGTCTGCCGCCAGCCAGAGTGACTCACCGTCGTCATCGACCACACAAACACGTCCTCCCAAGAGCCCTTTTTCCCTCGCCCAATTGCGAATCTTCTCCAGCCCGGGTGAGGCGGCGCCTTGACAGAAAACCGTCCAGGGGGTCTGTTCGACGATCCCGGCAATTGTAGGCAAATCTCCCTCATTTCCTCCGCAGACTACGACGACCAGGGCTGGCATCTTGCCAAGATGCTTTGACAACTCGGTGACGGCGTCGTTGGCAATCACTGCGCTGCAACAGAGCAGTACGCTCAGGAATCCGAACCATGTCTTCATTTTGTTTCTCCTTAGAAAGAGCCTGTGCGACATTAGATCGTAAAGATTGACTTCTCACCCGGCCGAACATCTCTGCCGACAACATAAGAAAGTTTAACGCAGCAGATGCGCGTAATCAACGGATTTGTTATTTTACAATGTCGAGCCGGACGGAGTTTTTCTGCGGACAACACTATTCCAGAGCGGTACAATTGCGGCGATCGTGGCACGGCGGATTATTGATGAGTCGATCACTCTGAGGAAATGCCGTCTCGTGTGTGCTTTTTATGAACTTTCAGCGATTCAGGAGACATTTATGAAGTACATAGCACAGTTGATCTTAGTCATTGCGGCCGGTCTTTGTGTTACTGGCTGCGCTGCCCAAAGGAACCATCGGGCAGATCCGGTGACCCTCGGCGAGAACCTTGACGGCTGGGCGTGTTACCTGGCGGATCCGGATGTCCAGGTTCAGAACGTGTGGCGAGTAGAGGCCGGGGTGATTGTTTGCAGCGGCAAGCCCCTGGGATACCTGTACACGAAGAAGAACTTCCGTGACTTTGTGCTCAAGCTTCAGTGGCGATGGCCCGCCGGAATCGAGCCGGGTAAAGGTGGGGTGCTGATCCGTATGACCGGGCAGAACAAGGTCTGGCCCAAGAGCCTCGAAGCCCAGCTCAATGCCGGCGATGCGGGCGACTTCTGGGGCCTCGCCGGATACGAATTGTCCGGTCCGGCCGAGAGAATGCGATCTTTCGATCACGAAGAATTCGGCAAGCTGACCAACGTCAAGAAAGCCAAAGCCCTCGAGAAGCCGCCGGGACAGTGGAATACCTACGAAATCATTGCCCAGGGCGATATGGTGACACTTGCCATAAACGGCGAGCAAGTCAACAAAGCTACCGGATGTTCTCTCGATCCCGGAAAGATATGCCTGACTTCCGAGGGCAGCGAGATACACTTTCGCAATGTTGTAGTGACCGCCATCGGCCCAGAACCGTAAAGAACCCGCTGATGAAATGCGAGGTCGCCCATTGCCTGTGCTGCGGGCTTTTCTCCCCCGGCCTGCGCCGGACGTTATAGCCGATTGTTCTTATCCGGTATGATGAAGTGGTCGGGAACGGGGAAATGCGAGCACAGGAGCAGGGCCTCTTTTCCGACCTCCTCAATTACCGATTCGTTGTCGATGTTCTCGGCCACCATGTTTATGAAGCCGGCGATTTGCTCGGCCTGCTCTTGCTTCATGCCGCGAGTGGTCATCGCCGGGGTGCCTATACGCAGGCCGCTCGGGTTGGCCGGCGGGGCGGGGTCGTTCGGTATGCTGTTATAATTGGTGACGATTCGCGCCCTGTCCAAGGCCTTGGCGAGTTTCTTGCCGCCGATGTTCTTGTTGCGAAGGTCGATCAGGATCAGATGATTGTCGGTGCCGCCCGACATGAGATTGAAGCCGTATTCGAGCAGTTTTTCCGCCAGGGCTTTTGCGTTCTTGACTATCTGCTTGGCATAGGCGACGAACTCGGGAGTGTCCGCCTCGGCCATCGCCACGGCGACGGCGGTCATCGTGTGCATGTGAGGCCCGCCCTGCAAACCCGGGAAGACGGCTCGGTCTACGCTGTTGGCATGCTCGGCTTTGCAGAGGAGTATTCCGCCGCGAGGCCCCCGCAGAGTCTTGTGTGTCGTGCTCGATACGATGTCGGCGTGCGGTAGCGGACTTTGGTGGATGCCGGCGACGATCAGACCCGCGATGTGGGCTATGTCGCTGATATGATATGCCCCGACTTCTCTGGCGATCCGCCCGAAGGCTTCGAAATCGATCTCCCTTGGGTACGCGGTGGCACCGGAGATGATCAGTTGGGGTCTGTGCTCTTTGGCAAGCTTCTCGATCTGGTCATAGTCGATTCTACCTGTGTCGGGATTTACCCGGTACGAGACGGACTTGAAGAATTTGCTCGTTAACGAAACGTTTGCCCCGTGCGTGAGATGCCCGCCGTCAATATGCGACATTCCCATAATCGTATCGCCGGGTTTTATCAGCGCTGCGTATGCGGCCAGGTTCGCGACCGAGCCGGAGTAGGGCTGCACGTTCGCATGGTCGGCCTTGAAAAGTTTCTTGGCTCGCTCCCGGGCCATTTTCTCTATCAGGTCGGTTACCTGCTGGCCTTCGTAGTATCGCCGGCCCGGATAGCCCTCGGCGTATTTGTTGGTCAGGCAGCCTCCGCTGGCCAACATCACGGCTCTGGAGACATAATTCTCAGACGGGATCAGGCGGATTGCCCCGCTCTGACGTGCTCCTTCCTGGCGCACCAGCTCGTAAATCTGCGGGTCGTACTGTTCAAGTGCATTTATCATATTCGCTGCTCCGAAAACGGCTAATGCTCAGGTTGTCCAAGGGTTTCAAATGCAGAATGAAACTTACCGAGCCTTTATAGCACGACCGTACTTGTCGAGCAACTACTATTTAATTGTTGACAAAATTTAGCCGAAGACTACGATAGACCACTTTAACGGTATTTAGGAACACAGATCAGGTAGGAATGTATGCCGCAAGCAGATGACCAGGCGCCGGCGAAGGCTCGGTCTTTTTTTGAGAAGGCCGCAACAGTCGCCGAGACGGGCAATTTCGATTACGCAATCGATATGTACCTGCAGGGTCTGCGCCACGCCCCGGATGCACTGATGGAAGGTCACTTGCCGCTGTGCGAGCTGGCTCTGCACCGGCAGGGAAAGAACGGCAAGAAGCCTTCGATGGTGGAAAAAGTCAAGCACATGGGAGGCAAAACGCCGCTCGACCAGATGCTCAATGCCGAATACCTGTTCACCAAGGCTCCCGAGCACATGGCTTATGCCGAGGCGATGCTCAAGGCCGCGGTCGCCGGCGATTACGTAAAGACTGCCGGCTGGATTGCCAATCTGATCTTTCAGACTGTCAACGCCACACCAAAACCGTCCGCACAAACATATATTCTGTTGAAGGAGGCTTATACGTCCATCGGTCAATTCGACAAAGCCATCGTTGCGTTGCAACGTGCTTCGAAACTCAAACCGAGCGACAAGGAGTTGGCCGATGAATTCAAGAACCTCACGGCCGAGCTTACGATGGTCCGGGGCAAATACAACGGCGAGAGCGGTTTTAGAGAATCCATCAAGGACCGTGAGAGCCAGGAGAAACTCCACGGCCAGTCCGGCGTCGTTAAAACCGAAGAGTACCGTGCCAGTGCGGTTGAAGATGCGAGGAAGAGAGTTGTGGCTAATCCCGATCTGTCGGCAAACATATTTGAATTGGCCGACGCCTTGTCCGACCTCGAGGACGAACAGGCGGAAAATGACGCTATAGCCCTGCTGGAGAATACATACAAGGCCAGAAGCGATTTCAGCTTTGCCAAGCAGGCAGGTGTGCTTAAGATCAAACAGATCAAGAGGAAGGTGAGGGAGGCGAAAACTGCCGTTGAGGCCAATTCCGACGATGCACAGGCCAAGGCCCTGCTCGAACAACTGTCAACACAGTTGCACGACATGGAATTGGAGCATTACCGGCTCTGTGTAAAGAATTATCCCACGGATCTGAGCGTCAAATTCGAATATGCTCTTCGTTTGGTCGCGGATAAGCATTACGACCAGGCCATACCTCTGTTGCAGCAGGCCCAGAAAGATCCGAGGCGGAAAATCGCAGCGATGAGCAAAGTCGGCTTCTGCTTTGCCGAGAAAGGCTGGCTCGACGATGCAATCGACGTATACACCAAGGCTATCAATTCTTATGAGATAAAAGAGGATGCAGTTGCCAAGGAATTGCGGTATAATCTTGGAAACGCTTACGAACAGCAGGGCGATATCGACAAGGCCCTGGGCGTATATCGCAGAATCGCCCAGCTCGACTTCGCATATAAAGACGTCAGCCAGCGAGTCGACAGGCTGAGGAACGCAAAGAAAGAAACAGATTCTCAGTAGAGGTGCCCTAAATATTTGTATAAGAACAAAAACGGTTTTTAGGAGATTACAGTGGCAGATTCGTTACAGGCAAAGAAGAGAGCCAGGCAAAACGTCAAGGACAGGACGGCCAATCGCGCGCGCAAGAGCCGGGTGAAGACGCAAATCAAGCATTTTGAAGCAGCCCTGGACGCGGGCAATGCCGAGGCGGCAACCGAACAGCTCAGGCTGGTCACCAAGAAGCTGGACAAGACCGCTTCGACAAGCGCGATGCACAAGAAGACCGCATCCCGAAAGAAATCACGTCTTGCAAAGCAACTCAACAAGCTCAAAGCAAGAAAGGCATAGGTAGAACGAACATGTCATTTCGAGCATGGTTCAAGGTTCAAGGTTCACGATTCAGGGTTGGTGGCTCGTAAAACTAGTTTCTTCGATCAACTGTGAACCTGGAACTGTGAACCCTGAACCGCTTTAGCGAAATGCTTCACTTCGCTAAAGTATCACATCTGTTTGAATATCTCTGCGATGTGCTTGGCTGTGTCAGCACCCACCCGGCCAGCAGAATTGCCGAATTGACACCGCCAGATTGGAAGTCGTGATGTTGTGAGGCATCCGATTAGGTCAGTCCCGTTCCTCGGCATCGTCACGCCGAGCCAGCTTGGATCGCCACTGCTCGGCCTTTTCCGGTTTGCCCCAGGCTTCGTAGAGGGCGATCAGGTTGTCCCGTGACTCGATTGTATGTGGGTGGGGGTCACCGAGTTTGAGGCGACGGCCTTCGAGGGCTTCGAGTAATAATGGCTCTGCTTCTTCATAACGTGCCTGCTCTTTGTACAACACAGCAATGTCGTTCTTGGATTCCAGTGTGTCGGGGTGATCTCCACCGAACTCGCGCTGCCTGCCCGTCAATGCCTCATCAAATAATATCTTGGCTTGGTCGTATTGCTTCTGCTTTGTGTGGAGCACGGCAAGTCCATTCACTATGCAGAGCGTTACTGGGTGTTCCAGGCGGCGTCGTTGACGAGCTGTTTGCAACGCCTCGCTGAATAAAGTCTTCGCCTCTTCATGACGGTCTTGATCCATGTAGAGTCTGGCAAGACCGTAAATGTGCGGCAAAATACGTAGGTGCTTTTTGCCCAATAGCAGGCGCAGTTTCTCCAATGTCTTGACAAATAGCGGCTCGGCTTTGTCGTACCGGCCCTGCTCTCTATACGTATCGGCCAGTGCACATGTGTACAAGAGTTCCGCTCTTCTGTGCTCCTCAGGCCACTGGGCGGTCTTCAGTGTCTCCACAAAAAGCCGCTCCGCCTCTTCGTACCGGCCCTGGGCTTTGTATACATTGGCAAGGTTGCACTTGTAAGCAGGAAGAAGGGGAACATTCTCTTCCTTCAGTTCACGACGGATTAACTGTAGTATCTTCTCGAACAAGGATTCTGCTTCTTTGTATTTGCCCAGAAACCAGTATGATGCGGCAAGCCCATTCATAATGCCCACCTGAAGCTCCACACTGGATACGCGTTGCCTGATTTTGAGATTCTTGGTCCATAGACGCTCCATATCGTGATACCGACCCTGGTCCTGGTAAACCCAGCCAATATTATCCGTTGCCCGGAGTGTAGCCGGATGCTCCTGGCCATAGTGCTGCCGATAGATTTCAATCGCCCTCAAGGAGTGTTGCTCAGCCTTCTCTGGCTCGCCAATGGCTCGATACGTCCACCCCAGCGTCTCGCGAATCGATGCCTCAATGAGTGGCTTGTCCTTGAACTTGCCCTCAAGTGTCTTGGAAGCTGCATCGAGAAGATAGATGAGAGTTGCTTCACCTTCCCTGGCTCTGGACGCCGAGCCCAGAACATCGTTTTCGAGGAAGTCAGCAATGAGCTGTGCCTCAGCGCGGGCGCGGGTCTGGCCGAGGGCATATAGCGTCGAGACAACAATCCCAGCGACGAGCACAGCCAGAATCGCTGCAATGCCGGTTACCAATGCCCGGTTTCTTTGGACGAGTTTCTTTAGCCGGTACACGGTGCTCAGTGGGCCAGCCAGCAGCGGAGCGCCCTTTAAGTAATTCTCAACGTCGTCTGCAAGTTCGGAGGCCGAGCGATAACGTTCAGCGCGTTCCTTACGCATCGCTTTAAGGGGAATCCACTCAAGCTCTTTATGTAGCTTTTTAGCAAGCGCTGCTATATCTGTCTGGCGGCTCCGCGCAACCTTTATTGCATCCTCACCCAGATTTGTCAGGCGCGTACTCGGCGTCTTTGGGTCTGTCTCTCGAATAATCTGTCGGATACGGTCGATGCCGCCTTCCCGAAAGGTTGTAGAATCGAAAGGCAGAGCACCGGTCAACAGGACATACAGCAACACGCCCAACGAATAGATATCCGAACGTGTGTCGATATCCTCGCTGGCCATATCTGCCTGCTCAGGACTCATATACTCGGGAGTACCTAACAATTGGCTTTCCTCCGTAGCCAGTGTCCGTTCGGTGAGTGGCTGAGCAAGGGCCTTAGCGACGCCGAAGTCGATAATCTTGGGAGTCGCCTTGTCATCCTCGGTCGAGACGAGGATGTTCGATGGCTTGATATCGCGGTGGATGATCCCTTTCTGATGGGCATGATGGATAGCGAGACAGATTTGCCGGAACAGATTTAAACGGTCTTCTATAGTCAGCTTGTGACGGTCACAATGCTCGGCAATGGATAAGCCCTTAACATACTCCATCACAAAGTAGGGTCGGCCGGCCTCGGTTGTGCCGGCATCGTGGACATGAGCAATATTCGGATGATCCAAGAGAGCGAGAGCTTGGCGCTCGGCCTCGAATCGGGCAATCACACGTTTTGAATCCATGCCCGGCTTGATCACCTTTAGGGCCACCTGGCGTCTTATGGGCTGCTTCTGTTCAGCTAAATAAACAATCCCCATACCGCCTTCACCCAAAGCATGGAGCAACTTGTAGCGTCCAATCTGACTACCGGATTGTTCTATAGACCCGTGCAAAGAGACTGTGATTCCAGCCAATTGGGATTTCTTAGATGGATTGGCATCATCTGGCGAAGACGATTCTGCCTTGTCGAGCTCAGACGCATCAAAATCGCCTGTGACTACAGATAGAAGCTCATCCAATTGATCTGGTTCCAGTCCAAATATCGATCGCTTGTCCATTATTCAGCGCTCCCGGTTATATAGACGGCGACTCGTACTGACGCCACTATAGTATTGGGGAATTATTCGGAGTCTTGACGCCCGCGTCAAAAGTTATCCTACGCTGCAGCCGGCAGCCTGAAAATTCGGGCGGGATCGCAGCGAAGCGGCTTAAAACACAAAACGAGACCTCTTATCGAGATTTTGCGGCTAACCATGTGAAAAAATGATA
>JADHXR010000084.1 GCA_016782865.1 Phycisphaerae bacterium | reverse complement strand
TACGACTTCGCCCCTGCGCTGCGGTCCAACTTGAGCTACGCCTTGGGCATCGCCGGCAAAGACGCCCCCAAGAAGGCGGTGGAGGCCAAGGCGCTAATCAACAACAGCGCCGGGGCGCGAATCAAGAGACACCTGCAAATGGCAAAGATGCTCGAGAAGAAAGGCCGGCTCGACTCGGCTATTGCCGAAGTGCGCAAAGCCCAGGCGCTGGACCCCAACTCCGTTGAACCGGCTTTGGAACTCGGCGAGCTTTTTTGCCGGGCCGGTAAGGGCAAAGCCGCCCTGGAAACTGTCGGCAGCGTGCAGGTCACGAAACATCCCAACAAGACAAGACTGATATTGATATCAGGCTGGGCAAAGCGCCAGATGGGCGATCTTAACACGGCCGAAAATGATTTGCTCGAAGCGACCAAGCTCGATCCGAAATCCACCAGAGGGTACTTTGAGCTGGGTCAGGTCTATCAGGCCAAAGGCGACAAGGACAAGGCGTTGGCGGCTTACCATCGGGCATTGACGCTGGTTCTCGGCGATAGTTAACGGGGCCCGCGTTTTCAGTACTGATAACGCACATCCTGATTATTCCCGGAAGCAAGAAGGAAATCGGACTTTTCAACCACATCAACAGGACTGCCCCTATCTCTTGAGTCCCGTAACTACCGCCCTTACAAGGCATTAGGAAACTGCGCATTCTCATCTATCTCCTCGTGCTCCTTTGGCATGGAAACTGCTGGATTTTCCTGGGACTTGTGTCACATTTTTTGCTTGACGAAAAGAGGTGACTTTGCTATAAAGGGGTATATATAGATAGGCTTCCTTAGTATTGGAGAAAGGGATTATGAAGTCAGGCAGGATGAAGAGAGTTGCTGTTATTGTCGGCGTATTGGCAGCGCTTTGTTTGCCGACAGCAGTGCTTGCGTTAGCACACTCCGATCTGTTCGGCTGCGACGGTTGCCATGAGCCGCATAACGCGGGGACTCTGCCGGGCGTACCACTGTGGAACGGCAATGAGGGGACGGTTACGTTTACCATGTACTCCAGCGCCACGTTCCAGGGCACCATTGATGGCCAGCCCAGCGGTGATTCCAAGCTGTGTCTAAGCTGCCACGACGGCACCAACCCCGACTGGTCACCCATGATTGTGCCGGATCAGACGTTCGAAGGTTCCGAGCTGGTAAATACACACCCGATCTCGTTTGTGTACGATTCAGCCCTGGCATCCCTGGATGGCGCATTGAAAGATCCTTCGGAAGCGAGCACCCTCGGCGGAACCATCACCGAAGACCTGCTGGATCCCGAGAGCAAAGTGCAGTGCGGCAGTTGTCACGACGTTCATGTCACGGGCGTCGGCAGCAACCTGCTGCGGGGCTACGATTACGGGCCCCGGCACGGGCCTCAGCTCTGCCGCATGTGTCACCTGAGATAGTGCCGCGCGCCAAGAGATTCATACTTCAATCCGGCCTGAGGCGCCGCGCGGCAGCAGTACCACGGTCCAGCGGCGCAGCGCTTCGGGGCGGATTGGCAGCGTACCTGCCAAGCGCACTCGCCGGACACATCGTCACGCGGCACGGCAATGGTATGAATATGCTCGGTTGCCGGAATCCTGGCCGGTTTCAATCAATACAGGACCGATAAGGTCGTGTGGATCGAAAACAAGGCCCTCTGCTGTCATTTTTCGTGTTGTTTGCGACAGCGCCGCGGAAGACCCCGCTCTTGTCCTGTCCCCCACAGCTTCGCACACTAAGGACCCATACAACTGGTGCTATCAGGCATCACACGCTCGGCCGCAAACACAGCCCGGGCAAATTTCGTCAGTGCCGGCGCCAAAGAAGGGAGTTTTTAATAAAGGAAAGCAAACATATTTGACGACAAAGCACTTATGGCTGTCTCTAATTCCTTGTTAAATAGAGGCTTAGCTCTGGCATTTGGGGTTTTGGCAGCATGTGTTTTTGCAGGATGTCAATTAGCCCAAGTAGAGCAACCGAGGCAAGAACCGGTGTTCTTTCCGCCTCTGCCGGAGATGCCGCGCCTGCAGTTCCTCAAGTCTCTTTCCGGACCTGGCGATCTTGGCGCCGCCGAGGCAAGCGGCTTCCAGAGATTTGTGCTCGGCAGCGCCAAGACCGAGCCGGGAATCTCCAAGCCCTACGGTATGGACATCTTCGACGGGAAACTGTATGTCTGCGACGTCGGCAGGAGAATGGTGGCCGTGCTCGACCTCAAGAACCGCACGTTCGGCTACATGACAAAAGACCGCCGGCTGATGAATCCGGTGAACATTCATATCGCCGATGACGGCACAAAATATGTGGCGGACCCGACCGTCGGCGCGATATTTGTCTTTGACAAAAACGACGAGTTGGGTGCGATATTGGGCAAGGAATTGGGAATTGCGCCGATTGACGTGACGGTTCGCGGCCGGCGGTGCTATGTCAGCGATTTCAACAGCAATCAGATTGTAGTCTTCGATATGAACAGCCAACAGGAAATCGCTCGGATAGGCGAAGAAGGCGCCGCACAACCGCAGGGGCGAACGGCTGAATTGCCCCCCGGACAGTTTCTATTGATAAGCGATCTGGCTATTGATCCGCAGGGCAATGTCTACGTCACCGACAAGGCGGCTGCTCGCATAACACAATTTGACGAATCCGGAAAGCTCCAGCGGGTCATCGGTAGATGGGGCACCAACATAGACGAGTTTATCAGGCCCAAGGGCATAGCCGTTGACAGGGACCGGAGGGTCTGGGTAGTTGACGCCGCGTCGGAGGTGGCCAAGATATATGATGAGCAGGCCCGGCTCCTGTTGTTTTTCGGCCTGGGCGGCAACAATCCCGGCATGATGAATCTGCCGGCGACAATAGTCGTCGATTATGACAACGTCGAATACTTCGAACAATATGCCGTTGAAGGAGCAAAGATAGAGTTCCTCGTCCTGGTATCCAATCAATACGGCCCGAACAAGATCAATGTTTACGGCTTTGGCCGGTTTCCTATAAAGGCCCGCGCGATTGCCGCCGGTGGAAAATCCACCTTGAAGACCGCCTTGGCGCAGGACATGGGAGCTGCCGAGGGCAGGGATCCGGCGCGGTTGTCCGTCGGGCCGGATGAGTCTGAAAGCGCCGCTGGAAATCGAGAGAAGGAAATTGCCGGACTTTATGAGCGCAGCGAGGCGTTCTATCGGAGCGGACGGTTCGAGAAGGCGAGGGAAGGCTATGAAACGGTTCTGGCAAGTGGTTTGATCCCGCCAGCTATGGCCAAGACGATAGATGACCGCCTTGCGGACATTAACAACCGCGCCGCCAGGAGCAAGCAGAACGAGGTGATCGCCGGTCTCTATTACCGTAGCGTAAACTCTTACCGTGAAGGTAAGCTCGAAGACGCTCGGAAAGGGTTTGTCACAGTCTTGAAAAGCGGTTTGATTCCGCCGGCTATGGTAAAGACAATAGAAAACTACCTGGCTGAAATCGACGATGCCTTGACCAAGGGACGAGGCATTCAACCTTGATGAAAGTGGGGCCTGCAAAAACAGTGAGCCTAGTCCGGCGGCCGGGAGACAATGGTTCCTGGACCAAAGGATCCGGCGGGCATGAGAGGAATTGAAAGGTCGTCACGTTGTGTTATCTCGAATGGTATCTACATCAGTTGGGTTGTTGTTGCTGATCTCTCTCGAGATACTTCTCGTCAGTTGCGACCAAGTCAAGCATCGTGATGTTCTGACGTTCCTCCTCGACGGGGTAGAGCCGCTGACACCCCAGGGCCTTGAAAACGGACCTTTCGACTCTAATGAGGGGCCGGCGCAAGCGGCCCAGGTGCCAGCCTGGTACGTTCATGAGCCGTCTAAAGACTGCACCAACTGTCATGACACGCGAAGGCAATCGAGGTCTGCCGGTAAGGCGTACTTGATCGCCCCGGTGCCGGGACTGTGCTACGACTGCCACGATGACCGTACAGTCTCGGCAAAGTTCGTTCACGGGCCCGTGGCGGTCGGCCAGTGCCTGTTTTGCCACAATCCCCACAAGAGCAGGGCCGGACACCTTCTCAAAGCGGCCGAACCCAACCTTTGTTACCTCTGCCACGACGCCGACGCCATTGCGGCCATACCCGCCCACTCGACGGGACAGCCGTCCGCATGCACTGACTGCCATGATCCTCACGTAAGCTTGGAAAGGCCTCTTTTGAAAGAGGGCGTGCGCAAAGTGAATGGGGACCCGAATGTCAGCGCGGCTCTGCCGGACTATCTCCGAGCCGCCAGGCAGCAGGAGGAGAAGGCTTCTGCCGGACAATCAAAGACAGCGCATGCGACCGCTTTTGAGAGCGATAGTCTCTACCAGGTCCTCTGGACGGTCAGCAAATTAGTCGAGCAGGGAGAATTGCGCAAGGCGAGGGCGTATCTGGAGGAATTCAAGGACAACAAGGCTTTTACCGATCAAGAACGTGAAAGAATCGCGCAGGTGCTCAACCTGATGGACCGCGCTGCAGGAATACCCGCACCTGATGGCCAAAAGCCCAATCGGCAAGGGCCGGTAAAGGAGCAGAAACCTCCAGCCGAGCCTGAGAAAGATGACCCCCAGTTGCGCAAGAAGATGCAGGAAAATGCCGATCTGTTCTATCTGAGCATGGATTTGTACCGCGAGGGCAAACTTGTGAGGGCCCGGGAAGGTTTTGTCAGGGTATTGAAGAGCGGGTACATTCCCGCACCTATGGGCAAGACGATACGAGGTTACCTGCTGGACATTGACAAGAGATTGGCCAAGGGAAGGACGCCGCCCGATTAAGAGCAGCAACCGGGCTATTGAGCAGGAGCTTGGACTCAGAATTGAGACGCGATTTGCCGAACCAACCGTATAGCACCACAAGACACCGGGCTCTCGAACCGGTGCTTTCCGGGAAAATCCGCCTGGCGCTGGCGATTTGCGCCGGCGGGATCTTTCTTACCGGGTGCAGTGTCAATGTTGGCGGCCGGCAGCGACCTCTCTTGCAGAACGACAAGATCAAAGGCGAGCTGGAGCTGGTCGCCGAGAGGCGCACCGATGAGCAGGGGACAAGCCGAGACAAGCGCAAAAGCACGACGGAAATATTCGAAGAAAGGGTAAGGCTCAGCACCGAAGGAAATGTATATCACCCGGACTTTTTGTTCTATACGGCCGCCGTCGGCGCCGGACTTGCCCAGCAGAAGATCGACTCGGACGACGAGTCGGGCAGCAGCAGCGAGTCGCTGGATGACTACAGCATATTCGCCCAGTTGCTGCGCGGCAAGATTTACCCGACGACCTTTAACGCGAGTAAGTCGGAGGAGTTGATCTCGCGCCAGTTCCTGGGTGCTTTGAGGACCGAAAGAGAAAACAGAGGCATATCGTTCTCGCTGAGACCGGAAGATTGGCCGATGACATTCCAGTACACCGCCAGCGAGATCGGCCAGGACGGACTTTCGGCGCTCGCTCGGGACTTCTTCGAACGAGATGACGAGCGATTCAGGTACTCTCTGACGCATGATTTCAGCAAACTCTCGCACATGAGTTTCGATTTCGACAGGACCGAGGTTTCGCAACGAAGCGTGGGCGCCTCGATAATAACCGACACGGACAGATACGCTATGCTGCACGATCTGATATTCGGCGGCGCCGAACAACACAGGCTTGATTCCTTCTTCAACTACGTCGATCAGTCGGGCTCATTCGACTTCCAGAACCTGCAGGTGGAGGAACGCCTGAGGCTGCAGCACTCAGAGAGTTTCGGGACCAATTATGAACTGCGGTTCACAGACTCCGACCGCGCCACGGTCAGGAACAAGGAAGTTCGCGGCCAGGGCGGCTTCGAACACAGGTTGTACGAGAGCCTGGTTACGACATCCAACGTCTTCGTTTCAAGAACCGATCTGGACGCCCAGGGAGATCTTGATCAGCAGGGCGGTATGCTCGCTTTCAACTACCGAAAGAAGAACGCCTGGGGCACACTGTACAGCAATTACACGGCAAGCTTGACCCAAAGCGAGCAATCGAGCGGCAGCGGCACGGGGGTCGTGATAGACGAATCGCATATTTTTGCCGATCCGCTGGCCATAACGTTGGACAGAGTGAACACCGATACGTCAACCATCGTGGTGACCGACAACACGGGGCTAAACACATATACCCAAGGTGACGATTACACCATCACCGAGATAAACGGGCGCGTACAACTGAATATGACCACTCTGGGCATCGTACCTCCTAATGTCACGGACGGTCAGGAGATTCTGGTCGATTACAATTTCTTCATCGAGCCCAGAAGAGAAGAGGACACAACTCGCCACAACTTTAACATCAGGGAGCGGTTCAAAAACGGTCTGTCCGTTTACTACGCTCACAGCCGCCAGGATGAGGACGTCAGCTCGACCATCACTGAAATTACGCCCGATGAGTTTACGATCAATACAGCGGGCAGCGATTACATGAACAAAGGCCTTTTCCTGCAGGCCGAGTACAGCGAGGAGGACTCGACTCAGATTCCCTCGACGAGCAAGAAGCTGGTGGGCAGATACAGTTGGTCGCTGAGCCCCGGCACCACCGCAAGCTTGCGGGTCCTGAATCACTGGCTGGATTTCGGCCGGCCGGACAAGCGGGACGTTGTGCTCTTCAAGGGCGGCGCCGAGATGTACAGCCGATTGACCGAGGAGTGCGGCATCTCAGCTCGCGCCGATTATCGCAATGAGGACGATACGAGGTTCGGCAAAACCAGAGGCTTTCAGCTTAACTCGGAATTGCAGTACAACTTTCGCCAGATGAGCATCGCCACGGGTATCGAACTGAACCTGCTCAATCGCCGGAGTGATGAAATAGATGGCAGCTTTCTGTATTTTAAGCTAAAACGTTTCTTCTGATCTAGACAAGGGAATGTACAAAATGGTTGTAAAAGAGAGAACGTCAGAGGAACCAAAGGCACAAAGGCACAAAGTGGCAAAGGCACAAAGTGTCAAAGGCGCAAAGCGGCAAAGACACGAAGTTATGCCGGCCCGCCCTGTTCCTTTTTCCCTTTGTTCCTTTGTGCCTTTGTACCTCTCTTGCCCTGTGCCTCTGTTGATGAAGTTGTGCCTGGCGGTCCTTGTGCTGCTGGCATCCTGCGGAGGGTGCGCCCGAGATCGTGGGGATCTGTTCTTCCCGCCCGATGCGCTGGTGGTCTGGCCCGAGCCTCCGGAGCAGCCGCGCATAAGGTACCTTGGGACATTGTCTACCGAAGCCGATTTGAAACAGGAAGTCTCGTGGAGCCACCGGTTCGGCGAGCTGCTGTTCGGCAAGAGAGAAATAGGCGTTCTCGTTGCCCCTTACGCCGTTGCTATCGACACCGATAGCAGGTTGTACGTAACCGACGCCGCAGGTGCGGTGGTTCACGTCTTCGATCTGAAATCGCGCAGGTACAAGCAGTTTGCGGATATGGTCGGTCCCGAAAAACTGGCCAAACCGGTCGGCCTGACAATAGTCGGCGACTGGGTCTATGTCGTGGACAGCAAACTGCGCAAGGTCTGCGTCTTCGACAAGAACGGAAGGTTCATGTTTTCCTTCGGAGGCGATCTGTTTGCAAGACCGTCCGGGATCGCCTATTCGCAGGCCGATAAGACCGTGTACGTGGCGGACACGGCCGCCCACACAATATATGCATTCACCGGAAGCGGCAAGTTCGTTCGGCGAATCGGCGCCAGGGGTGTTGGCCCCGGTATGTTCAACTTCCCGACCCACCTGTGGGCCGACGCCAAGGGCATGCTGTATGTCAGTGATACGTTGAACTACAGGGTTCAGGTATTTGCCCGTAACGGCCAGTTCCTGAGAACGTTCGGCCAGCAGGGAGACCGTCCGGGTTATTTTGCTCACCCGTGCGCGGTCGCCGCCGACGGTTTCGGCAACATATATGTCACCGACAGGCAATTCGAGAACGTGCAGATCTTCAACCCGCAGGGGGAGATACTCATGGCCTTCGGACAGGAAGGGACAGCGCCGGGTCAGTTCTGGCTGCCGGCCGGCATCTTTATAGATGATCGCAACAGAATTTACGTTGCCGACTCGTTCAACAAACGAATCCAAATATTCGAACTTTTGGAGAAGGTCGAAAAATGAAAATCCGACCGAATGAATTGACCAAGGTGCTTCTGGTGGTCGCCGCTTTGTGCTCGCCGGCCTCGGCTCTGATTGACGGTTCGCCCCACGATTTGTCGGCCGTCGCCGGAGGGAGCACCTGCAGTTTCTGCCACACGCCCCACGGAGCCTTGACCGGCACTCCGCTGTGGAGCCATAAGCTTTCGACTGCCGTCTATGACATCTACCAAAGCTCGTCGCTGGAGGCCAGCGTAGGCCAGCCAACGGGATCAAGCAAGTACTGCCTGAGCTGTCACGACGGGACCATAGCTCTGGCCGATAGTGTCGGCGGCAGCAACACCGGCGGCACGTACATAACTGCCGGCAAAGCCAACCTCGGTACGGACCTCTCGGACGACCACCCGATCAGTTTTGTCTACTCGATGGGGTTGTCCACGGAAGACGTGCAGATACTCCCGGCCTCGGCGGTGCCCGGGCAGTTCAAGCTCGACAGGTCCCGCGAGCTGCAATGCACCACCTGCCATGATCCCCATGACAACCGGTACGGCAACTTCCTGGTCATGTCCAACCGCCGATCGCAAATGTGCCTGAGCTGCCACGATCTGACCGGGTGGATACCTTCGAGCCACGAGAGTTCTATTGCTCTGGCGTCGGTGGCAAACGATTCGTATCTGCAAAGCAGTGAATACGCCACGGTTACCGACAACGGCTGCGTGAGCTGTCACAGGCCGCATTCGGCCGGCGGACGCCAGCGGCTGCTCCACTTCGCTCGATCGGAGGACAACTGCCTGAGCTGCCATGACGGCTCGGTCGCGAGAACCAATCTGCGGTCCGATCTTTCCAAGTTCAGCCGCCATGACGTGGTCCGCTATCAGGGTCTGCACGATCTGGCCGAATCGCCGAGTGCGGCGGCAAGACATGTTGAATGCGTCGATTGTCATAATCCCCACGCTGTCCAGAACATACCTGCACAAGCGCCAGTTGTGCCCGGTGCGATGCGGGGAGCCTCCGGCGTGACTATTTCGGGCAGCCCCACCCGGCAGGTCCAGTATGAGTACGAGGTGTGTTTCAAATGTCACGGAGATAATCCGAACCGGGTCCAGTCGGCGATTACCAGGAAGATAACTCAGACGAACACGCGCCTGGAATTCGACCAGTCGGGCCCCTCTTTCCATCCGGTCGCCTCGCCCGGCGTCAACCGCAATGTGCCCAGTTTGAAATCTCCGATGACAGTTGCAGCCATGATATACTGCAGCGATTGTCACGGCTCCGACAGCGCCTCGGGGACGAAGGGCCCGCACGGATCCAACTATCCGAACTTGCTCACCGGTCGCTATGAAACGTCGGACTTCACGCAGGAGAGCAGCTACTCGTATGAACTCTGCTATAAATGCCACAGTCGAAACAGCATCCTCAATGACGAAAGCTTCCCCAAGCACAAAGATCATCTCGAGCAGGAAGTCCCGTGCTCGGCCTGTCACGATGCTCACGGGATTAGTGCCGCGCAGGGGACTGCGACCAACAACAGTCACCTGATGAACTTTGATATGACCATCGTACGCTCTGATCCGGTAACCGGACGTCTGGAGTTCGAAGATACCGGCGTCTTTCACGGGCGATGCTATCTGGAATGTCACAATGTGCGCCACTCGCCGAAAGAATACTGAAATAGACAGGATAACAGGATTAACATGATAATTCAGCTTTGTTGATCCTGTTATCCAGTCAAGAAAAGTCGTGAGTCTTCCTTCTTTCATGCGTCATTATTCAAATAGAATAGAGCGGTAGCCCATGCTGTTAATTGTAGTGTGAGGTGGAGTAGATCATGGCGGAAGTAGGACATTTCGCTCTGCTATCAGCGTTGGTTCTGAGCAGTTGTGCGATTGTGGCCGACCTCGTGGGAAAGTGGCGCGGCAGCGCCCGACTGATCCGGAGCGGACGCGATGCCACAATTGTTTCTTGCGCTTGCGTGGGCATTGCAGTGATTGCGCTCATTATCGCTCTGACCGGCAGTGATTTTGAGACTGCGTATGCCGCCTGGCGCACCTCAACTAGATCTTCTTCAGGCTATAAGAGCATCGCACCATGGCCCGGAACTGCCGGTTCCCTGTTGTTCTGGCTATGGGCGCAAACCGGCAAGGTCTCGATAGCATTCAGCAGTTGCAGGGCTATCTGCTGCACACCCTCAACGGAAGAACCGACACCGAGGGCAAAGCGATTTTCGAGAACATTCCCACGGGTGAAGATGTAATCGCCATCGCCCGCGCAAGACATCAAGACATGATGTTCGCCGGCCAACCTCTTGCGCTAAGCCCCAGGCAGGGCGGGCACGTCGCATCTGTTCAGGTCTTCGATGTCTCCGACGACAAATCGCAACTGTCCGTCAAGACTCATCACGTCGTAATGAAGGCCCACCCCGGCTCTCTTGAAATCACCGAATACATGCAGCTCAAGAACTCTTGCGATTTCGCGATAACTTCGAGCGAGCGAGACAACCAAAACAGAACCATCGTTCTGGACATCAAGCTGCCACAGGGATTCCGGAATCTCAAGTCCCTGAGCTATTTTGAAGACCAGGCTCTGGTTGTGAGCGATGATGGTTTCTACGATACGATGGCTGTGCCGCCGGGCGAGCAGCATGCAGCTTTCTCGTACACTCTCGATGTGCCTTCCGCGACCAGGGACATTGTCAAAACGATTTCACTGCCGACGTCCGAGTTCGTACTGTTCGCCGAGCTGGGCGCAGCGAAGATCCGCGGTCTTGGCCAGGCCGCCGAACAAGCCATGCGCTCGAGCGGAGAATTGATGCAGTATTACAGCCGCAACGATCTTTCGCCGGGCGACGAGATTGCCTTTGCGCTTACGGGGCTGGAGGCCGGCTCTTCCGGCCTGGCGAAATGGATAATCGCCGGTGTCGTCATCAGCGCGCTCGCAGTGCTGGTCGTCCTGCGGCTCAGCCCCAAGGACGAAGCGAATCCCCAAGCCTAACGAGCGGTAGGATGGGCAACAAGCCTGCCCTGAGCGAAGCCGAATGGGTTGCCCATGCTGATAATTTGGCGTAACCCAAACCGCATGGGCAGGAAACCTGCCCATCCTACGGCATCTTTTTCTTGATTTTTCCCGGGCTGTCGTGCGTTATAGTATAATAGAGCCGCATGAAAGAGCGAATGTCGGTCAATTTGGAAAGGCGCAATCATGTTCGATTCAGGAAGACTGAGATGTGCAGTTGTCATGGCGACAGTAGCGATGTTGGCAGCAGGCTGCGGACGCGCGCCGGAGAGCGAGGGAGACGGGCCAAAAATGGAATTCGTTCGGATTCCCGCCGGCAGGTTCCAAATGGGCTCGCCACCGTCGGAAAAAGACAGAGATGACAACGAGGGGCCTGCTCACGAAGTTCGCATCACCAAGCCGTTCTATATGGGCAAGTACGAAGTAACACAGGCCCAGTGGAAGGCAGTGATGGGTACAACGGTAAGCCAGCAGCGCGAGAAGACGACTCTCCCCTGGCTCTTGAAAGGAGAAGGCTCCAAATACCCCATACATTATGTGTCCTGGAACGAGGCGGTGGAATTCTGCAAAAGGCTCGGCGGCAAATTTCGCTTGCCAACTGAGGCCGAGTGGGAGTATGCCTGCCGAGCCGGGTCGCAGACTCGCTTCTACTACGGTGACGATCCAAATTACTCGGAACTTGACCTGCACGCATGGTACGAGGACAACAGTAACGAGAGAATACATCCGGTGGGCCGGAAGAAGCCCAATGCACGGGGCCTGTACGACATGTACGGTAATATCTCAGAATGGTGCTCCGATCGATACGTGGTGCCGAACAACTACGAGAACGCCGGAAGTGTTAATCCGACAGGGCCCGCTTCCGGCGGTATGGGCCGTGTCCGTCGCGGCGGCAGTTGGCTCGAGGAACCGCGGAACTGTCGGTCTGCAGATCGCAACCTCTGCGGCGCTGGGACCGATTTCGTCGGGTTTCGCGTTGTATTTGCAGGCAAGGTCAGACATGGCAAGGAGGTCCTGGAAATTGCTCTGCCAGAGAACGCTGGCAGAGTCGTTACTGCCCAGGAGCAGGAGCGCGAAATCCGGCCTCGCGGCCTGGCCATCGGTGGCGTAGTGCGGGATGAAGCGGGCATACCGATTGATGGCATAGAGAAGCAAATCCTGCCGACGGGTGATTGGCTTTTCCGCAAGTATGCTGAGGGCAGGTTCGAGGCGTGCTGGCATCCACCGAACTCGAGCGCGCGCATGCAAGGATATCACTTCGTGGCCCGACACAAGGAGCGCAATCTCGCCGTGGGCATGGAAATCGAGGAAGATGCGAATGCACTCGACGTCACCCTCAAACCGGGCGTGATTCTCAGCGGACAAGTCGTGGATGGCGACGGGAAAGGAATCGAAAAAGCCAGGGTCGTGATTAATCTGCAAACCTCCAATTGGTCTGGGGGCTTTCTGACCTGGCTGGACGCCGATGCCGAAGGTAGATTCGAGATCAAGGCATTGCCGCTTGGATATGAATATAGTTTGTTGGCGAGGAAACTTCACTACAGGCCAAGCCGGACCGAAGTTCGCTCAGAAGATGTGCGTGATAATCGCATGGACGGAGTCTCCATCGTGCTTCCGAGAGGGCGGTTCTCGGTTTCAGGTGTGGTAGTTTACGCAGATGGAAAACCGGTGCCCGACGTATGGGTCTACTGTACTGGCGAAGACCAAGTTGGCATCAACTCACGCACTGACGCAGACGGCAAGTTCAAGGCCGACGGAATCTTCGAAGGACAGGTCGAAGTCATAGCAAACATCAAGGGAAGTGACGGAAGGTGGTCATCCGGAGGTATCAACACCCAGGCTGGAGCGACCAATGTCAGGGTCGTGCTGGGAACCGGGGGGACGCCTCCGCCGAAAGGCAGAGCGTGTTTCCCGAGCGAGACCGGTGTTTGGGTAAACGGGGCGGTTGTGCCCATCTCGAAAGTTGTCCGGGGGCGGGCTGTCGGCAAGCTCACCCGTGCCGTGCCGGCAGCACCCTTCGGGCATGTTCAACAGATCGAAGAGCACGAAGGCGCATTCGAGTGCCGGGATATTTTGCTCGATACCGGAAATCGCATCAGCGTTGTGGATGCACATTGCTTCATGCTCGATTCGGGAAAGTGGATCGCGGCACAAGACCTTAGGGACTGCCTGAGGCTGAAGACGATTGACGGCACGGTCGCCATCAAGAGCGTGACAATCCGCCCAACGCCCTATGTCGGGAAGGTATACAACCTGAAAATCAGCAACTCAGAACGGTACATGGTGGGAAAGGATGGCGTGATCGTCCGTGATTACTGATGCATTGGAATTGGCGGTTCTGACGTGCCGGGAACACCGTCATTTCGACCGAAGTGATGCGCAGCATCACGAAGTGGAGACACGTAGCGAGGCGCAGAGCCCCGAAGGGCAATCTGTTTTGAATAGATCTCTCCGTTGCGCCTTTGGCTACAGTCGAGATGAGGGGGTGTTCCGCTATCGGCTTGAAGCGGAGATGACAGGCTCCGGCTGAACACGTCGCGCCGGGATGCCTGCCTGATCCGCTTTGTGCAGACGCTGATCGCTACTCTGCGGATGTCTCAACGGCCTTGGCGGCTATCCTGGGTTGAATGAAGGTAACTCGCCGATCGGTGCCGTTGACTTTGATCCTGATCAGATCGCCGCTTCTTTTCCCCGAGCCACTCGGCCAACGCACTATCAAGCCCTTTGCGTCGAGGTATCCGTTTTCGATTGCCTCTTCGTCAAGATCGTACCACAGGACCTTGGGACACTGCCCCCAAACCTCGCCGTTCTGTTTGTACAATGTCCCGCCGGGGGGGTCTGATCTGTAGGTTACTTTGACTTGCTTTGTCTGCCCACAACCGGCCGCAAACATCAGTAGGATAAGAATTGTCTCTGCAATGCCGCGTCTCATCTTCTGCCCCCTCTCGCATAAAAACCGTGCCGGCACGTTAGAAACACTGGCTAACGGCAACCTCGGCACTCTCACCAAAGCATACGAAGTCTCCGGTGCAAATACAAGAATGGCCGGCTGTTTTG
Source organism: Phycisphaerae bacterium (assembly GCA_016782865.1). Taxonomy (GTDB): domain Bacteria; phylum Planctomycetota; class Phycisphaerae; order Sedimentisphaerales; family Anaerobacaceae; genus SG8-4. The sequence goes on along the minus strand of JADHXR010000084.1, from coordinate 19,671 downwards.
CCAGTCCGGTAAGACGGGCAATTCGCTCGTGCCGTCCGCTTTATCCGTAACAACATCGCTTGCTCAAGGCCAATGGTGTGCAATAACGTACAGCGGATAGCGGATAGGAAAAAGCGGAAGACAAAATACAGCAGACAGGATGAGAGAGGCTATCTGCAAACCTGGATGACAGGGTGCTGGTGATCAGGACAGCAGGGAATCAGGCTTCTTGGCCATGAGTCAGTTGCGCAACACAAAACCAGTTTGCGGAAAGGTCAAATAAACGTAACCTATGGCTGGACAAAGGCATGTGGAAATATGACGCGATTTGCCAGACCAAAAACAAAGCCAATTCAAACCCAATCAAAGCCTGTCCTGAGCGTAGTCGAATGGGCCAATTTCAAAATCCCACCCTGAAAGGCAGCGGCAAGAAAAGATAGGGTGTCGGGGGCTTCGTTGCGGATCTCAATCGCCGGAAAAGTGCTCTAATCTTCAACAAACATTGAATTTGCAGGGGTTTTTGAACGATATATGAGTACTGTTTGCGCCATGTGAAAGGACATGTTGGTCTGCTGAGATGGAGATAGCTTGATGCGAATAAAGTACGTGGTTTCCACGATGGTTTTCTGGGGACGTGAGCACCCTCTGTCATTCGAGCAGGAGTGCCAATTCCTGGCGTCTTTGGGTTTCGGCATCGAGCTGTTGCCCAATATAAAGGGCCACCAGTACGAGTGCCGATACGAAAGGCGCAACTGGTCGAGGCTCACCGCCGCGACCGAGGGGATGCAGGTGGTGATGCGTTCGCGCGACGATAAGCCAAATCTGGAGCAGTGGAAAGAGCAAATCGAATGCGCCAAGCTGCTCGGGGCCAATATCGTGACCGGTTTGACGAGTATGGGGATTCCTGTCGAGCAGGAACTCAACGGCAGCGATTTTGCGGGCGACGTGGTCAATTTGGCCGAGAAGAATGACGTCAAATTATGCCTGGAGACCGGCCGATTGCCGATGCTCCAAGCGGTCAGCGAGAGATTCGAATCGCTGTGGTACTGTCTCGATACCGGTTATGCTCATCTGGACAGCGAGCATTCTTTCAAGGAATATGTGGATGAGCTGGCCCCGAAAACAATCCACTTGCACCTGACCGACAACTACGGCCAGATTGACGACCACGAGCCGGCCGGCTTGCAGGGCGGGACGCCTCGCCAAGATTGGGATGACCTGTTGAATGTGCTGGGCAAATACGACAATGACGTGGTTGGTTCACTCGAAATGTGCCCCTGCATGCCGACGGTTATGATACGCCAGGCGAGCGAATTCTTGTTTGACGCGATGAAATGGCCCAACAGGCCCGTGAAGCAGCCCGGATATGTGGATGTAGACTATAATCCGATGTAGCTTGATGAAGATTGGAAAGCAAAAAGCAAAATGCGAACTTAATGAAGTCATCCCGGCATGCCGGGATTCCGCAATTTTGATATTTTATCTTTAATATTAAATCCTATTTGGGAGGCACAGACCATGAGAACCGTTGTTAACATACTGGCAGTAGCTGTCTTGCTCAGCGGCGGCTGCATCTCGTCGCAGGAGAGTTCGTCCAGGTTCGGTTATGATTTCGCCGGCGTGGATAAAGTTGCTATCGTAGCGGTCGAAGGCGCTGTCACGAGCGAGGCGGCGAAAGATCAGATTGCCGATTTCTTCTCCATTGAATTGCTGGATAAGGGCTACGCCCCGCTGGGGCGCGCCCAAGTACGAGCACAACTGCGGGAGCAGGAGCCGGACTCGGAGGGCTTGATCACGAGCGAGACGGCCGTGCAGGCAGGACTGATCCTTGACGTCCCGGCGGTCCTTGCCATCAAGATCCCCCACTTTGGTGAAGAAATATCGATAACGGCACAGATGATCAACGTCGAAGACGGCAGCACTTTGTGGCTTGCCAGCGGTTCGGGCAAGGGCAAGCGGACCTTGTCCAACGTGTTCGGATTCGGATCCAAGGGCAGAAGTAACGACCAGTTGATGGGCGACGTCATGGGTGGCCCCAGTCCGTTGGGCGGTCCAGTGGCTATGCCGCTAACGCCTGAGGAAGCGGAAAAAGCACAAGGCATAATCAAGAGCATGTGCAGAAATCTGCCCGCACAATCAGCAGCCCAATGGTAGAATCGTCCAAGTTCGCGTGAGCCCGGCGGAATCCGGGTTATGCTTGGATTACCGTGAGGGGCAAGAGTGGAAGGACGCTCTTGCCCCTGCTATAAATTCAGCTCACTGCGAGCCGGCCGCCGACAGAAACGCTTGGATGTTCTCGGTCGGGACATCCGGAGGCATCCCACCGCCGCAGGAGAGGATGATCCGGCTCCTGTCGTCCACGGACTCGATTGCCCCCGCTACGCTGTTGCGCACGTCGTCGGGCGTGCCCGCGGCGAGGACTTCCCGGGTGGGGATATTCCCGAGCAGTGTGACGGCGTTGTTCGTCAGATCCTTCATCTCGCTCAGCCGGTGCTGGAAGCTGAAGTTAAAAATGTTCACGCCGATTTGAGAAAGGTACGGCGCGCATACGAGGCCGCCGGCGTCATTGTGGAAGAATCTTACGGCGACGTCGAGTGACTGGAAAATGCGTTCGAGATAGGGCAGCGCCGCTGTCTTGAAATCGTCGTCACCCAGAAAGCCAACGATATCGTCGAGGATGAATATGCCGTCGATGGACGGGAAAGTCCGGGCCTGAAGGCCGAGCCAGTCGATGGTGAAATCTGTTATCGTGCCGAGCAGTTTGTGGACCTGCTCGGGATCGGTGCGGATCGCCATGAGAAACTCGGTGGTGCCGGCCAGGAACGACGCTATGTTCAGCGGTCCCCGCGAGACGGCGAACTTGATGTTGTGACCTTGCTCTTCGATCCGCCCCTGGTAATGCTCCAGCCGCTTGAGGACGAACGGGAGTAAACCGTCCTTTTTGGGATTGGGCTTGCTGAGCGAGCCAGCCGCCTGGAAATCTGCGATGATCTTGTCGGCGTAGGGCAGCTCGGTTTCGTGCCAGGAGCATTTGGCCCCGAAGGCGGACGGCTCGGTGCACATGCCGAACTCGGACCAGAAGCCCGGCAGTAAAATCGCGTCGGGGAATTGCGTCATGGCCTTGACGTTGGCCTCGAACCACATCTGCTCGCTGGCATAATAATCCAGCGCGGTGATGCCGGCCCAGCCTGGGAGCCAGGGGCTGTCGATGACGAACCCCACCGGCAGCGGGTCGAGGATTTCGCCGTTAGTTACGGCAAGCAATTTCTCCCATTGTTCCGGCGTCATGCTGTCTGCGGTTTCTTACGAGCAAAGTGAACGACGACACACAGAGCGATGAAAGTGATGAGCAGGACGATTCCGAGCCATCGCAGTTTCGACCAGAGGCTCCAGATGCTGCCCAATGCAGCGGCGCCGGAAGCCAGCGCCATCAGGACGTTCCAGAGAATGCGCTTGCCTCCGGTGGGCATGTTATTGCCCATGAAGGTCTTCTGGTTCATCAGCAGGAAGAATGCGAAGTACGCGATCGGCAGCAGGACCATCGCAAAGACCGATGTCGGAATGGCCAGATACGGAGCCGCTTCTGTCCAGAAGAACGGGCCGAGCGCTCCGACCGATACCATCAGGGTCCCGAATTTCTGGGTCCAGCCTCTCGGCGGCCTGCCCAGAAGCTCACAGAAGCACAGACCGTTGATTGTCATAAGCATTGTCGCGGCGCTCATCGCCATTCCGATGACGCCGAAGCCGAAGAGATACTGGGCGACCGCCTTGCCTGTCAACGGCGCCAGTGTATCGGCCAGATTGAAGGCGTCGCGTTTGACCAGCATGGCCGCCATTCTCTTGTCGGCCCAGGGCAGAGCCTCTGACTTTGCCGTTACTTGTTCCGGCGCTAGCTTGGCGAATTCCTCTGCGCCGATGTCGAAGTTGACCCTGCTGGCAAGAAGTTTCTTGTACGAGCCTACGAGGTTCGCGGCCGGCTCGGCTGTTATTTCACCGCCGGGCTCGTCGGCAACGAGGCCTTGCGCCGGTACACCGTGGAACTGGCTGCTCGATGCGATAACAACGCAGCCGGTCGCAATGATGAATGGGATGAACAATCCGGTTGAAAGATCGAAGATCGCCAGGCCGCGGAAATGTTTGTCCCAGCCTTTGCGGAGCATCGAGTACGGCAGCAGGAATGTCATATTGATGCCGACGGCGGTCGCCGCGGCACTGATCATGACGTCACGCTGCTGGCCCACGATCATGTTAGTCCAGAAGGGTCGGAAGTTCTCGGCGACCTTTTCTATGTGAGGCATTATCTCGTCGGTCGGCTTATTGAACAAACTCAAATCAGGAATCAAGCCGCTGAGGATTTCGCTCCAGATGATCTCGCCTTCGATGCTTAGCTTGACCACAACGCCGAGGAAGCTGAGCACGATGATACTGACAATCGTCTTGATCATGATCTCAAATATCTTGACACCCTTGCCTCCTGCGCTGTAGGTCATGGTAACTCCCAGGCAGATTGCCAGAAATGCGCCGCCGGCTATCATCTTGCCCTGTATCTCACCCATACCAGAGTCAGGGCCGATGAGCCCGGGCAGCAGGTTCTGCCGCAGCGCCGCGGTTCCGAGTGCGAACTGAGGCAGGGACCAGACAAGGTTCGCCATCATCGAGGCGATCAACCAGCCCCAGCCCAAGACGGGACTGACGTGTTCGTTGATACCTCGCAGAGGCCTGTCTCCGGTCGAGAGCGTGACATATGCAATGGCGCTTAGCATGATGACGCCTAAAATCATTGCAAGAGGCTGGAGCCACATGAAGCTAAAGCCCACCAGCACGCCGAGGTAGAGGCTCGAAGAGAGCGATCCGCCGCCGAGGGTGATGCCGCTCTGCAGCCAGCCCGGGCCCGATAACTTGAGAAACACCTTGCAAAGCGCTCCTGTACCTTTCTTTTCCGCATCCAGTATCATCTGGCGATCCTTCTCGATGCGGGGATTGACGTGCATGACCTGTTCATTGCCCGGCGAGCCGGAAGCTTCTGGCTGATTCTGGTAAGCCGTCATACTCTTGTCTCCTGATTAGACCTCTTGTTGACCGAGTCTCTACAGCACTAAGGAAACCATGTTGACAAAATCAAATATCAAAGATCAAAAATCAAAATGCAAAATTGCCGAATCGCTTCGCGGATTATCTTGAAGAGCATCCGCCTACGGCGGATTCCACAATTTTGATATTTACATTTTGAATTTTGATTTTCTCTTCTTACCGGGTGCTCTTTGACAAAAGATACTCTCGTGCTTTCAAAACCACGTCGGGGTCCGCTTCGAACGGCAGGCAGCCCGTACCTATGCAGACATTTTGCCTATTCTCGGCAAGGGCCAGAACCCTGTCAACTTCCTTTTCGACATCGCCGAAGTTTTTTGACGTGAGCCCGCCGGGATCCATGTTGACTCGAACCATCACCTCGGGATGCGCCCGCATCCGCTCCATGAACTTCGGCTGGTCTGTTTTAGCGGGGCAACATACGTAGCCGGTCCCGGTCTGTAGGATGTAATCGAGGATAGGCAATGTGTCACCACCCATTATGCAGGGGACTGGGTGACCCACAACCGCCGACGTCTCGGCCATGATCTTTTCGAGGGCGCCAAGCTCGATATCTCGAAAATTATCGGGCGACATCAAAGGCGGAGTCGCCGCCGATTCGAAGAAGGCAATGTCAAGGCCGTTGCGAACCACCTCCCTGCAAAACTCGACCTGCCCCGCGACGAGATGTCGCAAGGCGCGGGCAACCAGATCGGGATCCGTATGGACTTCGCATAGCAGGCTTTCGAATCCGACGAGATTGGCCGCCAGCGAGAAGGGACCACTCAACGGAATTCTAACGTCGGTCGCAGGGCACTCACTCGCAACGCGATTGGCCGCCTCGATGACCATCGGGATGCGCCCATCCGCTCGCGGATCAAAGGGTGCCAGATCGAGCAATTCGGCCACAGCACCATACGCATGCCTGGATATCGCGGGGATTCCGTTGCCGGCGGGTTTCTCGACCGGGGCGCCGTAGGCTTCGGCTTCGAGGTTGTAGATGTCGATACCGACCACTATCGGGCAGTGCTCGTAGAGGCGGTATGCTTCGACATGCCCCTGCGCGAGCAGATCACAACTGCGCGACACTTCCCACGGACTCTTGTCGATTACCCGGGCGGCGTGTTCGTACACCGATGGTGCGAACTGAATTTGCCTTGCCTGTGCTGATTGTTCCAGTTGACCCATTTGCAAGTCAAAACGTCTTGATGGAAACTTCGGCTCCCGTCTTTTCAGCCGAGACGTAGGCACTATAGATAGTCGAGATGCAGTCGGCAGCCAGGTTGCTGGTGCTCTCGAGCGTATCGCCATAAGCTATGGTCCTGTAGAACGCCTCGGTCTCCTGCGGATAACCCGTGAACCAGTCCTCGTCCGGCGATGGATTTGACCATCCCTGTTTTGTGCCTGTTTTTTCAACGACGTATATATCGTCGAAATTCGCATCGACAGGGTTGTATGTCTTCATCGCCGTGTTCGGGTTGATATTGCAGACGGTTCGGTGATTGTTGGCCGAGACCTCGAGCCAGTTGTGGATGCCGCCCAGGATGATGTCGGAGGCGAAGATATCGGCGATCGTGCCGTCCTCGAAGACCACGTGCATCAGCGAGAAATCATCGATGTCGTGGTAGTCACGGCGGATGTGTCCTTCGTCGCGAAATCCATCCAGTCGGGTGATCGCGTGGACTCGGGCCGAGACCGCTTTTGGCTTGATCGGCTCGCCGTTTCTTGCAATGCCCTCGACTCGCTTTAGATAAAGCGCCGCCGTCAGCGGGTGACAGCCTTTGCCTATCATCACACCGCCGCCGGAGAACTTCCAGTAGGCGTAAGTCGCGGCGTGCGAGCCCGAGTGGGCTTCTTCGCCGTGTATCCAGAGTATCTGGGCGCCGGTCTTCTCGATGATCTCGCGCTCCTTTTGAATCGATGGGGCGTAGATCCAGTTCTCGGCGTAGAGAATCCTGCCCTTGCTTTTCGACTCGGCTTCGAGCATCCGCTCAACGCTGTCGAGAGATTGATCGAGTGCATCCTGCTTGGGAAAAGTGTCGCCGTTGAAATCTTCGGAGCCGTCGCCGAAGTAGCCCGTGAGGGGTTTTTCCACAATTGCGAACTTGTCCTGTTCGAGAGCCGCAACCGCAATCGGTTCGTGGGCCACCGGAGGCGTGCAGACGTGAACGACGTCCACCTTGTCGAGAAGCTCGGCCAAACTCTCGCAGGTTTTGATGCCTCGTTTGTCGGCATAGGCCCTGGCCTGCTCGGCGTCCGCGGCGAAAACACCCTCGACTTCGACGTTGGTGCCGTGGACCTTCTTCAAGCATTCAAAATGAAACGTCGCGGCGAAACCTGCGCCGACAATTCCGGTACGAACGGTTTTCTTTTCCATCTGGTTTTAGTCTGCCAAATCAAAGGGCGAGATATAATCGCCGTATTTTTCGCGGGCTTCGTTGAGACGCTTGCTCGTTGCCTCCAGCGTGTCATAAACCGCCTGTGGACTGCCGGGCACGCGCTGCCTGTGGAATTTCTCAACGCGTTCGAGCTTGGCCAGGTTCTCGGGGACCCGGATGGTAAACTGGCTGATGTAGTCGGCTTTGGTGTACTCTTTGTCGAGGACCTCTCTGAAGAGTTTGACGAGATCGTCGTAACAGGGAATCTGACCCGTCGGGCAGGTGATCGCATCGACGTCGCCGTGAATGCGCAGTTCCATCCATTTGACCCAGACGTGCTTGTCGGGCACGTCATTGGTGAAGTTGCCTTCGTTGTCTCTGAGGAAGTAGTTGACGCCGAACACCAGAGGAGGTTTCTCGATACCGCGGACAAAATCGATGTTGTTCCCAATGTACTTGCCGAGAGGAATCGCCAGGAAGTCCTGGATGCTCATCAGGTTGATTTCCATCACGCCTTCCTCGCCGATAATTGCAAAGGTGGTCTCGGTTTCGAGCGAGGCGCCGTACGAGACGATGCCGTGGGTCCAGTCGAATGCCTGCTGAACCGGCACGGAGGCTCTTGGATCACGCCCGCCATACATTACGCCGCCGAGGGGGACGCCCTCGGGGTTTTCCAGCTCCGGATCGCAATTAGCCAGGGCCGTCAAAGCCACCGTGTATCTTGCGTTCTTGTGGGCCAGCGGGATTTCTTTACCGTTGGCGTCCTTCTTGCCTTTGTGCCATTGGCCCGAGAAGCTCACGCCGTCATCCGGCGTCTCAGCGCCCATGCCCAGCCAGTAAGGTTGCTTGTCCTTGACCAGGATATTGCCGAAAATCACCTCGCCGGGCTTGTGCAGAATATCCCATATCACCGGATCGTCTTTTTCCTTGACGTTCTGAATGATGCCGAATATTCCCGCCTCGGCGTTTACTGCGCGGAACTCGCCGTTCATCTTTCTGAAATATGCAATGTCGTCGCCCAATATGGTCTCGCCGGGCAGCATCGCCGTCGAGGTCTTGCCGCATGCGCTGGGAAAAGCTCCGGCGAGATACGTCTTGCGTCCTCCGGGGCCGTAGACGCCGGAGATGAACATGTGCTCGGCCAGCCAGCCTTCGGCGTCGGCCTGGCGGATGGTGAGCCTCAGAGCAAGCTTCTTGAGCCCCATTGTATTGCCGCCGTATTGGGTGTTGACGCTGTAGACCGTGTCTCTGGTATAGTCCATGTAGATGGCCTTGTTTTCCACATCCACGCTGATCATATCTTCGCTCAGCTCACCGGCCGAGTGCAGGAAACAAAAAACGTTCTTGTCCTTTTCTATTTTGCAGAATTGTTCGTAGGCGGTTCGATAGAGCAGATCCTCGTTATGGGCAACGTACCACGAATCCGTCGCCTGGACGCAGGGAACGCTGAAAACCGAACCGGCGGGCCCCAGTGACAGGAAACGCAGAATCATCGTCCTGCCCTTCATGGAGTCCTTGAGCAACCCCCTCACCTCGGCGAGCCCCTCTTGGCGCTCCACCTGATTGAGCGCCTTGCTCAGCGTCTCGGTCTCGGGCACGAGATACTTGGTCACCTCCCTATCCCGGCCCTGGTCGCTGGGCCCGTCGAAGTGATAGGTGTGCCCGGCTATCGTGAGAGAACCTTCTTCGCCGCTATCGAGAGCCATTTTGCGAACATGCTTGACATCCTCTTCGCAATCCGTGCAGACAAACACCTCATCGGGCTTTGTCAGTTCTATCGCATCGGCGACAAACTCATGTATCTTGGTGTTATCGACGGCCATGAGCCTGCCGTAGCTTTCCGCCGTCAGTTTTTCTTTTAGCAATTTGTCTGCATTACTCATTTGTGACTACTACCTCCAATATGGGTTGATTAATTCTAAGCAAACCGAAGAATTGTACTTGCACAGCCCCGCAAACGTCAACTTTTTTCTCCTGGGGCAAGAACATATGGCAGGCCCGGCCAACTATTTCCCCCCCCCCTCACATCACTATTTGCGATATTCGCAGTGATCTTATTGGCGATTGGCAAATGCACATAATCCAGTAGTTGCATCGGCAACGTAAGTTTAAGACTCTAACCGACGCTTCTGCTTGTGCCTTTCCGACAACTGCACGGCCCATTTACGCATATCCTCCACCTTGTCCAACTCGTCCACGATTTCTGCGCCCAGCAGCGTTTCAATGGCATCTTCCAAGGTCACTATTCCGGCCGTGCCGCCGTATTCGTCCACAACCAGGAAGATGTGCTCTTTGCGCTTGATGAATTGCTCCAGTGCGCTGGCAACGCTTTTGGTATCCGGGACTGCATAAATGGGCACGACAATCGATTGTAGTTCCCGACAGCCTTTGCCCTCGGAGAGCAATTGCAGGAGACGATAGCGATGTACGACCCCAATGATGTCATCCAAATCCCTGCCGTAGACCGGGATGCGACTGAAACGGATGGGGCTGTGTTTTTCAACCGTCTGGGCGATACTTTCATGTTTTGGCAGGGCTAACACTACAGTGCGAGGGGTCAGGATGTTCTTGACGCGGATACTGCGCAGGTGCAGCATATTCTGGATCACCTTGCCTTCCTGATCACGTAGCATGCCTTCCTCCGTGCCGATCCGGACCGAAGCCATCATCTCCTCCCGGGAGAAGAGCGTCCGCTTGCCCCTTGGAACCACAAGCCGAGACACGATCTCCAGGAAGGTGATCGGGTATTTCAACAGCCAGGTCAAGCCGAAGATCCAGTAGGCGGCAGCCGGAGCCAGCTTTCGCCAGTACACCGCTCCAAGGGTCTTGGGGATGATCTCGGAGAAGACCAGGATCATCAGCGTGAGCACGCCCGCGGCAGCTGCCAAATATGTGTTTCCCCATAACTTGACAACCTGCGCCCCCACGCCGACAGCCCCGATGGTGTTGGCGATTGTGTTCAGGGTCAGGATAGCGGAAAGGGGATGGCCAATCCGGCCCTTGATCTGCTTGAGCAGAGCGCTGCTTCGGGGTCGTTTTGTCTGGAGGGCGGCAACATAGGAATAGGTTAGACTCAGGGTAATGGCCTCCAAGAGTGAACATATAAAAGAAACCCCCAAAGCCAGAGCAAAGTATAGAATTAATGCTGTCATGGCCCCACCAAAATCAAGAGTGTTATTCGCATGCTATCCTTCTCAAAAACTTCGTCCTTGTTCTGATCCACAAGTATTTACGTACAACGACGGCCTCTCTCAGGATTGTTGAAAATAACAGCATATGCGATGGAGCCATCATTTTGAGATCATTTGCCTTTTACCAAGATCACCAAAGATATCATCCTCTCTCCAGAGCATCCGGGGAAGTGTTTTGCGCTGCGCCTCTCCTTCGCGTTGACATGAGAATCAGGTTACGAACAGCCGTCGTGTCTCTGGCAGCGAGCCAACGTTGCTCGAATTGTTGCTCCATCGCAATCTGAGCAATGGCAGACAAAGCACGCAAATGCAGGTTACGTTCGTCCTTGGTTCCAAGCAGTATGAAGACAGCATGAACATTGGGAGCGTTCTGTGAAAAGACAATCCCTTCGCGCGAACGGGCGACGAGGATATCAAACCGTTTTTCCCCTTCAATAACGATATGCGGTATGGCTAAACTGGAACTCAACACCGTGCTGCTCTCTTGCTCCCGGGCAACGAGCAATTTCATGAGAGAGGAGGCATCCATGCTTAGACGCTCAGATAGTTTTTCCGAAGCCAGTGTGAAGAACTCTTCCAGGATCACAGGTCGTTTCAAATCCAACACAATGCATTTTTCAATCATACTGTCAAAGCTGTCACTCACAATATCGTCTCGCTCGCGCACGATATCCCTGAGTTCCGCATCCAGAGATCCGGTCACGAGTTCTTTGGCTGTGATTCTATGAATCAGATGAATAAGGGCAGACTCCCCCTGAACGTACTTGCGTCCATAGAACCAGTAGGTGCAGAATCCTATAATAACTAAACCAGCGCTGATCAAGAACGCCTCTTCTCCCATTTCCAGGATAACGAAGGCCAGTCCAAGGATACCGGTGATCTGCAGCCATGGATACAGCGGTGCGCTAAATTTGGGGCGGTAGCCCTGTAATCTGCCCTCTCTCAGGACGATGACAGAGATGTTGGACAGCATGAAGCTGAGCATGAAGACCAGGGATGCGGCTTCCACCAGGATGTTGAGTTTGACGAATACGGCCAGCACGACCAGAACGCCCGTGATCAAGACAGCTATGTAAGGCACTTGGGTTTGGTTGCCAACCCGGCCCAGGCCAGGCGGCAATTGCCGGTCACGACTTAAGGCGAGAAGGTATCGTGACGCCGCCATGATGCCCGCATTGGCCGTCGTCATAAACGCCAGAATCGCAGCAATACTCAGAGCGACTCGACCGGCACGGCCCATGACGGCGCCCGCACCATCCGAAATAGGCGTAAGGGAATCATTGAGTTGATCAGCAGAAAGGATGCCGCTTGTAACGAATACCATGACGGTATACAGAATGCTTACCGCCAGCAGCGACAGGATCATTCCCAATGGGATAGTCCGGCCCGGATTTCTTGTCTCTTCGGCAACACTGGCGATCTTGAGGACCCCACCATAGGAGACAAACACAAAACCGACCGTGGAAAAGACCGCCGTCAAACCGTTTGGCGCAAAGGGTTCAAAGTGGCGAACGTTAACCTCGGGCAGACCTTTGATGATGTAGAACAACATCAATCCAAACAGCACAAAGACCAGAGTCACTTGTAAGCGAGCCACCTCCTTGACACCGACCAGGTTGAGCCCCACAAACAGCAGTGCCAGCAAGACAGCGGTGACGTGCGCATTAACCGGTACAATGAGTTGCGCAAAGGCCGCCATGCCCACCAGCGCAAAAGCGCTCTTGAGTGACAGGGAAAACCAGCTCAGTAATCCGGCCACGGTTCCCACGCCAGCACCCATGCCGCGGGAAATAAAGAAATAGTCTCCGCCCGCCTTGGGCATGGCGGTTGCCAACTCGGCGATACTCAACACACCGATCGAGGCCAGCAGGCCGGCCAGGAAATACGATACAACCACCGCGGGACCTGCCTGGGCATGGGCGAGGCCCGGCAGGATAAACAGACCGGAGCTTATCATGGCACCGGAAGCGATGCAGAACACATGGATCAGACCTAATCCTTTCTTGAGTTGAGTCATGGCCAATTCCTTTTCACTTGGGCGGTTTGGCATGCCCTATATCACATGTCCTTCTGCTTGACCGGCGATACAAAACCCTCGGGTTTAAGGGCTAGTACCGAGCAGTCCACCTGGCTGAGTACATTCTCGGCAGTGCTCCCAATAAACAGTCCTGGCAGACCAGTCCTACACACAGTGCCCATAACAATCAATTCAATATGTTGCCTGGCCGCCAGCTCGGGGATCGCGATCTCTGGTTCGTCCAACAGAAAATGGACATGACTGTCGAGATCTTCCCAACAAAGGGCGTCCCAACCAGCACGGCTACGGTAAGATGAATAGTACTGCCAATTGTGCAGGGAATCTGCTGTATCAGTTGCTTGCGCCGTTCCAGGGTAAAACGTTCAATAAGTTGTTGGGAAGATGCTCCCAAAACCGATGTGGGAACATCACTCGGTAAGCCCGGAACGGCCTCCACCAGCGTCAAGCGGGCGCCATTTCTCCGGGCCAGCGCAACGGCACGTTCAAGGATAACACTAACAGCCTCTGTCTGTTCACACACTACCAGGATGTTTTTGAAACGCTTCATGTTAAGTCCCCTTTGAACGACTGTCAATGGGCGCGTTAAAACCAGCTATTAATTCCTTTCTGTATATACCGAATTCCCATCATAGTCCAAGGTAAGTGGAACTGTGACAATTGGGATGCGTGGTTTGAAAACGCCGGCCTTCTCTCTGGCAATGCTGTCGATTGTGTTGCCCATCTGATACTGGTGGTCAATGCTCAAACTGGTTATGCCAATGACTTTCGGCATGATGACATGGGTGCTATCCAACCTGCCGCCCAGGCCGGTTTCAATCACCGCAATATCAGTCTTGGCATCCGCAAAATGCATAAACGCCAACACAGTCATAATCTCGAAAAAGGTAGGTACGTCCATCTTAGCTACTCTCTCAACCGGAGCATAAACACGTTTTCATCATTATCGACTGTCTTAAAGTTCGTTCTTCTTCCATAGCAGCACTCAGCTAAGCATCTAAACTTCATTCTTGTTTCCCACAGAATTTAAGAACACGTTTGATTTCCTCAGCCTTTTCTTCCGTGATTGAACTATTTCTTAGAGCAATATCCACAGCGTGACGAGCCATCGCTCTGTACATCGAAGCAAGAGAGGGCTCAACTGATTCAAGTTTCTCGATATGCTGTGCTATGGTTCTGATATCTCCGCGCGATATCGGTCCGGTCAACGCTCGGTCTGGTCCAATTTCTGAAATATTCTCTATCGTGGAGACAACAAGCGGTGCGAATGCCGACCATGCAGTCAAGTGGTCTATTTTCGCAAGGTTCGCGGTTTCAATTGCAGCGTCCATTAAAGTAACCAGATAATTGCATGCAAAGACCGCTGCAGCATGATAGAGGACTTTCGATGAGCTGTGAATGTGAACCGGTATTATTCCAATGCGTTTGGCCAGGCCCTCAATCACAGGGAGCCCCTCTTTGTCGCCTTCGCAGAAACAGTAAGTCCCTTTCAGCTTCGCACAAGCAGAATCCACAGTAGCGAATGTCTGCAGGGGATGCATGGATGCAACCAGGCACCGGCAAGAGTCTCGAGCGGAAGACAGTATATCACTCGAAAGAGCCCCCGAGCAGTGGACAACAATGCTATTGCTATTGAAGCCGTTTTGCCTTGCTATGTTGTTGCACACTGGCTCTATGGCATCATCGCTGACAGTGATGAGCACAAGGTGTCCGTATCTGGCCGCTTCAACCATGCTACAAGCACGAACACGTTCGCCGATGCGCCGGGCCGCTTGTGAGGTCTTGTCTCTGTCTCTCCCACCAATGGCAATAACGGGCCACGCTGCTTCAGCAGCGAGCACGCCGATAGCGGTTCCGACCCTGCCCGGCCCCACAATGCTGAGTGCGGGGAAATCATTCATAACAATATCGTCATTCCGACATCTTCCACTCACACAATCTGCACAACTCTTTATAGGAGACTCCCTATCGTCTCCAATGAGACTTCCTCTTCGATCTTCCGAATGGATGGCCCTTTGGTATCGAGAAGATAGCCTCGGAGGAACCAGTCCGTCCACATGCAGGACACATTGCAGCAAATCGTACCACCTATCCTGGCGCTACCGAACGCCTCGTGAATATGACCGAAGACGTGAAAAACCGGTTGCTTATCCTTGACTAGTTGAAGCACCGACTCTGAACCTACATGCAAGCCGCTTGTCACTACATCCAGGGTGCCCATAGGTGGACCGTGTGTTACAAGGACCGTGTCTGTGTCAACCTGGCCTCTGATATTGTCCAGCTTCTGAGAGAGCTCGCTCTCTGGTCGTTCATTGTTGGTGTTCCACGGTGTAGGTGGCACATACTGAAATCCTGTCACCTTCAATTCTCCCAACATGTGAGTCCGAGAGTTCAAGTTAAGTATTCCGTAGTCATCGAGTATGCCGTCCCAATCTTCATCGACAATGTGATCATCGTTGCCGATCAGCATATAAACAGGGACATCAATCGCTCTCAGTAATTCACATATCTGGCCCAGCTTCTCTTTCTGCTTCGATATGAACACAGTCGGATTAAGGCCTAAGCCAGGGTTCTCAATATATCCCAATAGATCCAATCTTGCCTCGACCACTTGCGCTGCTCCGGATAAAACGGCCTTTTTGTTTCTCAAAGGGAAGGGGGAATAGAAGTCGTACCTAAAACCTGCGTCAAAGAGCGTGTAGAATGCCTTGGGTGCAATGTCTCCGGCGATTATGAGTGCATCGACGTTCTCTCTTTCGACTGTCCTCCGGATAAGATAGACCAATGCCTTGTTGCCATGAATATCACTTGTAACAAGTATCCTCATGAGTCATAACACCCCTGATTGCATTTCATCCATCTTGCTCCATGTACGCTTTAGCCTGTCAACTTCTCTTCAATGAATTTGGTGGAATAATTTCCTTCTCGAAAATCCTTATGGTCCAATACTTTCAAATGGAAAGGAATAGTAGTCTTTATCCCCTCGACGACAAATTCGCGTAGCGCTCTCTTCATACGTGCAATCGCGCATTTTCTGTCTTCAGCGTGAACGATCAACTTAGCGATCAGTGAATCATAGCAGGATGGAATGGTATAGCCTTCGTACAGATGTGAATCCAACCGCACTCCGGGTCCGCCAGGATAGACACATTTCGTCACCTTTCCCGGTGAAGGCATGAAATCATTTTCCGGGTCTTCAGCATTTATCCGGCATTCGATAGAGTGGCCGCTGCAGGCAATATCTCTCTGCGGCATTGTAAGTTTTTCTCCGGCGGCAACTCTGATCTGCTCCTTAACCAAGTCCACTCCTGTAATCATCTCAGTGATAGGGTGTTCCACCTGAATTCTTGTATTCATTTCCATAAAATAGAAGTCGTCCTCGGTGTCCAGAATGAATTCAACCGTCCCCACGCTGAAATAGTCGACCGCTTTGGCGGCCTTCACTGCCGCCTCGCACATTCTTCGTCGCAGCTTGCTGTCTACCGCTGGCGAGGGAGCTTCTTCAATTAGCTTCTGATGCCGCCTTTGAATAGAACATTCCCTTTCTCTAAGGTGGACCGTATTGCCGAGCTTGTCGGCCAGAATCTGCACCTCAATGTGGCGAGCGCGATCGACGTACTTCTCCATGTAAACATCGTTGCTGCCAAAAGCAACTTGGGCCTCAGTCCGAGCCATGTGAAATCCTGAGATCAAGCTTACTTTGTTATGGGCAATTCTCATCCCTTTGCCCCCTCCCCCGGCAGAGGCCTTTATCATGACGGGGTATCCTATTCGCCCGGCAGTCTCTATGGCCTCTTTTTCATCTTCTACTTCTCCTTCGCTTCCCGGAACAACGGGTACGTTTGCCTCCTTCATCGTTTTTCTGGCAGTCGATTTGTCTCCCATTGTTCTTATTGCTTCGGGCGGAGGCCCTATGAAGGTGATGTTGCAGTAATCACAGACCTCTACAAAATGGGTATTCTCGGATAGAAATCCGTAGCCCGGATGAATGGCATCGGTGTTGGTAACCTCTGCGGCGCTCATTATTGCCGGGACGTAGAGGTAACTCTCTTTGCTGGGCGATCTGCCGATACAGACAGCTTCGTCGGCAAACCGAACGTGCAGGGAATCTTTGTCCACTTCAGAATAGACGGCTACCGTGCCTATGCCCATTTCTTTGCAGGCCCTGATCACTCTCAAGGCAATCTCGCCCCGATTGGCTATAAGGACCTTGTTGAACATTTCCGAGACTCCTTCTCGCTGCTTCCGGGACGCACTTGCTCCAGGGAAGCGACCAGCGACTCTATGACCGCTCGGGGCAGACTATACGCACGGAACTTTGGCCGCCCAAATCGGTCAATTGGTCGCGCTTCCACCCTTGCTTGTGCAAACATTGAGATAAGAACCTTGCCGAATTTCCTGTCAATTACCGGAAGCTGTCCGTTCTTGATATCCGCGCCCTCATTCTTCCACCATCGTGCCAGGTCATTGGCCTCATCGACTGGCATTTCCCAGCTATAATATCTACTGCTCCTGAGCCCATCATAGTACCGAAGTTCAATAACATCGTCATCTGACGGTTTGATCTCTACGCGCTGTTTCTGCTTGCTCACTAACGCCTCCCTATCCCCTGCGTCTCCTTTTTTCAGACTGTTCCCCGGAGTCGCGCGTGTCGGATAACGTCTCCCGACTTGATAGAGCTGCCATTGGCGCAGCCGGTCACATTGCAGAACGAAATTGCATTATTGAAATCGAGCTTCGGCGTTAATCCGATAATAACCATATCCGCACAGGGTGTGCAGTCGCAGTTAATCAGCTTTTTGAACATAACGCCGCAGTGCGGGCAGTACAGTTCGTCTTTCACGCCGTCTTGCAGCTCGCCCGAGAGGATAATCTTGTCGAAATCCCCTTCAATAGCCGAAAGAACAAATTCACCCTCCATGCCCGGCCGCTTGAATTTAATCCTCAGTCCGGCAACACCGTTTATTTTGTATTCCTTGTCAATAATGTTGCAGCCGTTAGGGCAGTATGATTCGGTTACAACATACCTCACTTTTTCCTCGTCTGTCTTTTTTGTGCTCTTTTTCCGTTGCCCCAGCGGAATAATCAATCTTCCATCCTTACCGAATCTTTCCATGTGCAACACCTTCTTTCCTGACATTTGCATTTAACGCTCTTAGAAACACTCTCTAACCTTTCAATCCTTGTGTTCCAACCTACCCATTAAGACGAATATATCCTTCCACCAGAGCCACGTTTGCGGCTACCACACGTTCCACAAATCTGCGGTCTTCCGGGCTTGTCGTACCTACGAGCCTTATCACGTGCTCTCGACATGAAACTAAAACGGCAGGCGGGACAAGAGACTCCGGGGCCAATTCAACTCCCTGAACAACAGCACCCGTACCGACAAATACCCCATCTCCGATAGCAGCATCAAACACCTTTGCACCAAATCCAACAAAGCAGCCTTCGCCCAGCGTGCATGGCCCATGGACAATGCAGCCGTGCCCCAATGATGATCGGCGCCCAACCGTAACCGTCGTCCCGCCAAGTGCGTGGACGATCACTCCATCTTGAACATTGCATTCAGGTCCTATCTCAATAGGCGCGACCCCCAACGAAGTATCTGTTTCATCCGCTCTGACAACTGCGTTTGGACCAACGTAAACTCGAGGACCTATGTGCACGTTTCCTATAAGTTGGGCGGTTGGATCAATATACGCACTCGGATCAACCTGGGGCCAGTCACCCTCAGGATTGAGACGCAGAGATATGTTTGAGCTACTTCTCATGAATCATTTCATTTCCTTACAACAGGCCTCAACCCGACCGCTGATATTGACGTTCCAAAATTATCTATTTCCTTCTATCTTTCTATTTATGAGGGTGGCAGTAACAGCCGCACCGAAGCCATTATCGATATTGACGACAGTGATGCCGGAAGCACAACTATTAAGCATTGTCAAAAGGGCGGAGAGCCCGCCAAAGCTGGCACCGTAACCGACACTGGTTGGCACAGCTATTACGGGACAATTGACCAGGCCCCCTACAACGCTTGCCAGTGCTCCTTCCATTCCAGCTACGACAATGATAACGTTGGCATTCTGGAGTTTTGGCAGCTTGCTGATTATTCTGTGCAGGCCGGCCACTCCGACATCACAAATCAGCTCCGTTCGTTGCCCCATAATCTCGGCGGTAACCTGTGCCTCGACTGCAACGGGCAAATCGGCGGTGCCGGCGGTAACTATTGGTAAAACGGACTTGGAAGGTTCTCTCCTTTGCTGCTTCAGGACAATCGCCCGTGCCAATTTGTCGTATCGTGCCTGGGGGAATTTGTTCGTCTCAGCCAGTGCCTCGAAAACGCTTTTCTCTGCCCTGGTGGCCAATACATTACTGCCTTTTTCGGCGAGGGCCGTGAAAATCTCAATTATGTGCTCGGTAGTCTTGCCGGGGCAATAGATGACCTCCGGAAAGCCGCGACGGACCTGGCGATGATGGTCGATGCACGCAAAGCCTAAGTCCTCTAACGGGAGATGACGAAGTTTTTCAATCCCCTGGTCGATGTCAATTTCGCCGTTTTTAATCTGCTTTAATAATTCTTTTAATTTCTTACGTTGCATTCAAGACAGCGCCTTTGCTAAAATTCCAATCTTTGTCAATATCAAGAGAAGCACTCGCCGTGCTCGAGTATTGAAAATCTCCATCATCGGAGGCAAAACAAAGCTCTCTAATTAACGCGACAGTCATTACCGCCACAACAAACCACGCCCCGTTTCCTAAATTGCTTCAGCACTGCATTGCACAACGTGTTGGCTATCTTCTCCGCCTTTTTGGCATAATCAAGACTCGGCGTATCAATAGAGAATGTCTTACTGTCCATTATTGTCAAGATCTCCCAGCCTGCTTTTCAGTTGTTTCTTGTCGATTTTCCCGTTTGGTGTCTTGGGCAGGCTGTCCATAAACTCGATGTATTTCGGCACCATAAAGGTCTCCATATTCGCCATACAGTATTTCAATACCTGCTTTTCAGCCAGCTCGA
>JADHXR010000221.1 GCA_016782865.1 Phycisphaerae bacterium | reverse complement strand
GCTCAAAAAGGAAACCAGTGCATGGGCAACGAATTCCAATGAAAAACAAAGAGGCGTAAACTGGCAGTTCAAAGTAGAAGATGCCCGACGAAAATTGCGTTCACTGTATCCGAATATTTAATCTTAACAGAGCACTACGCGTTATCCGGATGAACCTTTTTTTTGTCGGTTTTTTCTGTACATTTGGAGAACAGAAAGGGCGTTTGCAGCATCCTATAATATGAAAGCTAACCTCTTGCTACGGCAAGGAGCAGCCGAATGAGAAGGACTTGGCTAAGGCTGTTTTTGACGGTTTTAGCCGCGATTTCCCATTCGGCTGTTTTATTGGCTCTTCCGGATAATGGGTAAGTGCATTCGGCGTTTCGGACGACCGAGAAAAATCGTTCGGGGCCCCAGAGGCACAAATTTCCCCCCAGCCAGCCCAAATCTGAGCCTCTGCCCAAACGATTTTTCTCTCCAAACAACTCCAAGGGCCTGAGTTGCCAGGGCCACCTACGCATTATCAGGATGAACCATAAATGCCACGCGCCGAAGAGGTCATTCTCTGTGCCATCGCTCCGGAAGCAAGTCGAAATGATTGTGGGTTTGTGGATTGGTTCTGGTATAATGCGTGGGAATTGAAGCTGGCTGTGCAGGCTGGCTGTTTTGAAGTGAAGGCCTTTTAGGAGGATATGTAATGCAAGGTTCATATTCACGTCGGAGATTTTTGCAGAGTGCTGCGGCCGGTGGGGCCGCTCTGGCGATGTCGGCGAGGAGCTACTCTCGCGTCGTCGGCGCCAACGATAGGATTTCGATTGGGGTAATAGGCTGCGGCGGTCGCGGCGTCGGGGCGCACATGGCGGGCGTGAATAATCACGCGAAAGCTCAGAACATTGAAATCACCGCCGTTTGCGATCCGTGGCGGGTCCGGCAGGATGTCGCTTCGGCCAAGGCCAAGCAGTGGTATGGGCGGGCGGCGCGGAAGTTCACGTCTTACCGCGACTTGCTGGCGTTGGAGGACGTGGATGCGGTTATGATCGCATCTTGCGACCACCAGCATACGATGCACCTGAAGGCGGCGGCCGAGGCGGGTAAGGATATTTACTGCGAGAAGCCACTTGCAATGCGGCTCGATAGACTTATCGAGGCGTGCGATGCCGTCAAGAAGGCCAATGCGATTTGTCAGATTGGGACGCAGTTGCGGAGCCTGCCGAGCTTCACCGGCTGTCGCAAGCTCTACAAGACCGTGATTCTGGGGACTGTCGGGCGGATCGAGCAGTGCAGAAACGGGGAGCGGCCATACTGGTACGGGTACATCAAAGACGTTAAGAAGGAGGATTTGGATTGGAAGGAGTTTCTTGGGGATCGGCCTATGAGGCCGTTCGACCCGGTGCTCTATTCGGGCTGGTACGGCTATCGCGAATTCTCCGACGGCGCCGTTCCGGGGCTCGGCAGCCACTTCATTGATCTCGTGCACTATATCACCGGGGCGAAATTCCCCACGAGCTGCGTCTGCTCGGGCGGGACATTCACCTGGAAGGACGAGCACAAGTTCACCTGCCCGGACCACGTTCAGGCCCTGTGGGTCTATCCGGAAGGGTTTATGGTGAGCTATTCGACGAATTTCGGCAACGGCAGCGGCAACAGCTTTAAGATCTTCGGCGATCAGGGCGTTATGGATATGGTCAACTGGACCGAGCCGACGATCTCGGCCGAGGGCGGCGGCAAGAGGATGGGGCAAATCCGCGGCAAAAAACGCGTCGAGGACGTCCCCCATCCGGACCACTTTCTCGATTGGCTCGGGTGCCTGCGAACCCGCAAGACGCCCAACGCCTCTATCGACGCCGGCTATCAACATGCCGTCGCCGTCATAATGGCGATGCAATCCTACGATACCGGCAAGCGAACCCTCTATGACGCCGAGAAGCGCGAGATTCGTGAAGGTTGAGAAAAGATTGTTAGCCCGGATTTCCCAGATGAAGTTTAATCTATCGTAGATAAAGCGTTATCCGTAATAAATAAGGCTTAATATGTCGCAGATGAACGGTGTTCTGCCACAGATGAAGCGTTATCTTCCATAAATGAAGCACCAGTTGTAGCATATTAAGCGTGATATGTCACAGATGAAACGTGATATGCGGTAAAGTGAGTTTACAATGTAGCATTGTGGGTTTACATCGTGATGTTGCAACGGCAATACTGACAGAAGCTACATTAGTTGACCAGGCGGAAAAAACAGAACTCGAATATCGCGTTATAGCAGTAAATAAGGCGGGTGAAGGTTCGCCTTCCAATACGGTGACGGTGGTTTTGTAACAAAAACAGGATGCTATACGAAAACCATATAAACAGTAGTTAGGATTCGTGGCGATTTAGTCATACATAAGGACTAAAAAAATGAAGTACATTTACCTGATGCTAAATTGGCTTTTCAAGATAGTGTTTTTGCTTATGGGTTTCGTGTTTCTTGTATTCGTTTTTTTTTCATGCCCAAAGGTGCAAGAGCAAGTTACCAGAGCCAAAGAGTATTATGCTGAAAAGGTTGCTCTATCAAGGCAAAAGACCGTTGAATACTTCAATGCAAATAGTGCCCAGATACTATCTGACGCAAGAACCGCCCTCACAGCGAACGACTATCAAAGAACTATTTTATTGACATCGAAATATCTGATCTCTGGTAATGGAGAGCTGGTAGCCATTCACAATGAAGCAAAAAGTAAATTGGCCGAAATCCAGAAGGCGAAAAAGACAGAGAAACTTCTGGCAGAGATAAAAACTGTTCCTGACTCAGACTACGAAAAGAACAAGAGTCTATATCAGCAATTGGCCGCGTTGAACCCTGACAACGCTGATTACCAGTCTAAGGTAACAACTTACGAACAAAAAATCGCAGAGGACCAAGAGAAGAAACGTATTGCGGAAGAGCGCTACGAAATCGTAGAATCAGAAGATCAAAGCCATAAAGCTATGACCAAATCTTTGTCGAGTTATACATATCAAGAATTAGTAAAGCTACCAATTGACAAAAAAATGGGATATAGGGTGGTGGTATCACCAACAATTAAAGAAAATCAAGTTAGGCCTACCGTTGAAAAAATAATCGCAGATATAACGTCAAAAGATAATGACATTGATGAGATAAGCCTATTACTCTATAGCGACAAAGAGCTTGCTAATGAAATGTACGATGTTGCAAGAGCAACATGGGCACCTAACGGTAAATTAGGCAATGTAACTCCAGAAATCGCCAAGACCAATAACCGGAATAATTATAAATTGGAAATTCAGATTGCAGAAAATCTTGAGCAATACTTAAAACAACGAGCTAAATCAGAACAAAAACTTGGTTTTACGGAGGATAGGAGACGCAAAATCTTCAAAGAAATACTTGCTGCTGAAGATAAAGCATGGACTGAGGCGCGAAAACGGTACCCCCTTGTCCCAACGGATCATCTCAGCGTTGGTCAAACAATTTCGTTATCCAGGCGAACGCCTCTAATGCCAGAACTCGATCCCACCGATCCAATGGCTGCCTACCTAAGGATACGAAAACTTGACCCACGAACTACTATCAAGGTGCTAAAGGTTTCCACCAAACACTCTAATCCGTGGTATTTTGTGGAAGCAAGAAGTCCGTCGAGATATTCTCTTGGCACTGGATGGATCAATAGTATTGCTTTGAGGCGGCAAGGACAAGTCGATTTTAAACAACAAGTTGAAAAACAACACAAACTCAAGAACCGCCTGATAGATAAGCATAATAATGAGTTGGCGAAAAAGTACGGCTTGACACGAGAACAGCTTGAACAAATCTGTTTAGAAGGCATGATGGAAAGATGGCCATTCGAATGGCCATTAGAGTAAATAAGCTTTAATCACAGAGACGCAAAGCGGGGGAATTAAAGGTGTGCGGTACATTTTTCCCGCGTGCGCGGTCTGGTTCTTTTCCCGTTGAATCGGTGCGGATTTTCTCCAGAGTTTTCATCCACAGGATGCCCCACAACGGCATTACCGATACAGGTTGTTTCCTCTTTTTTACTTAAACAGTCCTTCTCGTATCGAAATCCCTGTTCTAAGAGAACCTTGATAGTTCAAAGTGATTTTTGTAAGATTATTGAGGTCGTACGGAGAACATTATGTTCTGTAACCGTTTAAATGGGAATGTCAGGTTAGATTTCGAGGAGAATTTTAGATGAATCCATTGGAGAAATTATCACGGCGTGGCTTTATGGGCGACGGATTAAGGCTTGGGGCGGCGGGTTTGGCGCTGCCCTTCGCAGCACCGGTGTTGGCTGCGAAAGAGCCGAAAAAGAAGGATCGCTGGCAGATTGGTTGCTATACTCGGCCCTGGGCGAAGTATGATTGCCGCGTCGCTCTTGATGCGATTGCCGAGGCGGGTTTCAAATACGCCGGGCTTATGACGGCCAAGTCTAAGAACAGCCTGGTGATTTCAGTTGCGACCACGCCCGAGGAGGCTGCGCAGGTCGGCGAAGAGGTGAAGAAGCGGGGCCTGAAAGTTCCCTCGGTGTATGGCGGGGGTATCCCGGTGGATAAATCGCTGGAAGCGGGTATTGTGGGTCTTGAGAAGCTGATCGATAATTGCGCGGCCTGCGGCGCGAAGAATCTACTGATGGGCGGAATTGGCAGCAAGGAACTGCACGAGCGGTACTATAAGGCCGTGGCCGAGTGCTGCGACTACGCTGCTGAAAAGGGTATGGGCATCAGCGTCAAGCCTCACGGCGGGCTTAATGCCACCGGGCCTCAGTGCCGTAAGACTATTGAGACGGTCGGCCATGAGAACTTCAGGATATGGTACGACCCCGGCAACATCTTCTATTACTCGAACGCCGAACTCGATCCGGTCGATGATGCGGCTACGGTCGATGGGCTGGTGGTTGGGATGTGCATAAAGGATTATAAGCACCCGAAGAATGTGGCGGTGACGCCGGGGACCGGGCAGGTGGACTTTCCAAAGGTTCTGGCCCGGCTTAAGAAGGGCGGGTTCAAGCGCGGGGCGCTGGTCATAGAATGCCTTAAGCCCGGAGATCTCAAGGAGACGCTGGCCGAGGCTGTGAAGGCGCGGAAATTCGTTGAGCAGCTTGTTGTCGCGAAAAGGTGAACTCAGGGTATATGGCTATTACCCGGTCAAGGTCAAGACTGTGTGCGCCATTGTGAGGCGTTTTGGGCTGAAGCAGGCTCGAACTTTCGAAGGGTATGAGATTGCCACGTCGGCCTGCCTTACAGGCAGGTAAGATATGGCCTCCTCGCAATGACGATGTCCACAAATCTGGTTTGACAGAATACTATGGAGATGGCTATGAAGAATGTAGTTATCAGAATCTCGGCGACGCTGGTGGTGGTTTCGATTTTTTTGTCGGGGGCCGATGCTGTGGAGATGACCGCGGGGGTTGCGGTGATTGATATTACGCCGCCTCTCGGCTATCGAATGAGCGGTTACTTTCGTGAGCGGCTGAGCACGGGTACTTCCAACCCGCTGCAGGCCAAGGCTATTGTCCTTCGGCAGGGGGGCGAGAGTGCGGCTATGGTATTCTGCGATATAATCGGTATATCGCCGGATGTCTCAGTGCGCACCCGCAAGAGGGTGGCCGAGAAGACCGGTATCCCGCCCGAAAATATCCTTATCGCCGCTACGCACAGCCACACAGGGCCGCTTTATTTCGGCGCGTTGAGGAAACATCTCCACGATGTGGCAGTCGCCAAGGGCGGCAGCGACCCTCATGATAAGGATAGATTACTCGTCCGAACTCATCGCTAAACTTGTGAAGGTTGTGGCTAAGGCCGACGCCGGGGCAAAGCCCGTCCGTCTTGAAGCGGGGCTGACGGAGCAGAAGGGGCTCTCGTTTAATCGGCGGTTTCACATGAAGGATGGGAGCGTCCGTTTCAATCCGGGGGTGCTCAATCCCAACATTGTAAAGGTGGCCGGGCCTATCGACCCGGATGTTGGGATTGTATATTTTCGGCGCGGCGATAGCAGCCGACCCGCTGCGGCTCTGGTCAACTTCGCCCTGCACCTCGACACTGTCGGCGGGACCAGATACGCGGCCGATTACCCTTATTACGTGGAGCAGCGACTCCGGGAGAAATACGGCAAGGATTTCGTCCTGCTGTTCGGCACGGGCGCTTGCGGCGATATCAACCATATCGACGTCACCAAGAAGGAGCGTCTAAAGACGGACTACATCGGCAGGGCTCTGGCTGAGACGGTCAGTGCTTGGGCGGACAATCTCAAGACCGTCGCCAAGCCTGCACTGGCGGTGCGCCGGGAGGTTGTCGAGGCACCGCTTCAAAAATATGGTTCGGACGACGTCGCGTGGGCACGCGAGAGTATTAAGAAGGTCGGCACGGGGGATATGTCGTTTCTCGATCAGGTCAAGGCGTACAAGATTTTAGCTGTCGAGAAGCGGCGAAGCGATACTATTGGATTAGAGGTGCAGGTCTTTCGGCTGAGCAGCGAGGTCGCTGTCGTCGGCCTGCCGGGCGAAGTGTTCGTTGATTTGGGTTTGGCAATCAAACAAGCCAGCCCCTTTGCGACGACGCTTGTAATCGAGCTATGCCACGACGCCCCCGGCTACATCCCCACGAAAAAGGCCTTCGCGGAGGGCAGCTACGAGACGGTCAATTCCCGAATAGCCCCCGGCGGGGGCGAAAGAATAGCCGAGGCCGCCATCCGCCTGTTGAATGCCCTCGCGGAGTCGTAGGGGCTGTGGATTCCCGCGTCGTTGATTTGGACGGCCCACAATTCGCGGCTATTATCTATGAGTAAGGGGCTTGATATGTCTTATGCAGGTTCGAAAATCTCTCGTCGTAAATTGATGGCGCGCGGTGCTCTGGCCGTGGGCACATCCGTCATGGTCGCAGGTTCGGCGCGTTCTACTTCTGCTGCAGGAGTCTCGTTCACCAAACACCAGGCCGTTGAGAAGGGACCCGGCTGCCTTCGGGTAGCCGCCTGCCAGATTCTGACCTATCCTGATGTCGCCAAGAGCACCGAAAAGGTCGTGGGCTGGATAGAGGCCGCCGCAAAGGACAATGTGGATGTGATATTATTTCCGGAGGCGTGTTTATGCGGCTACGCAGGCGGCGATTACTGGAAGACGGCCCGGCCGGAGGATTTCAAAAAAGGCGAGAGGCTCGTAGTCGAGGCCTCGAAGCATTTCAACATCGCCGTCGTCCTCGGAAGTGTTCACTGGGATAGCGAGAAGATTTACAACGACCTACTGGTCATAGACAAGGGCGGGAAGGTGCGTGGGCGCTATTCGAAGAGCCACTTGGCCGAGTCGTGGCCCGTTCCCGGCAGGGTTCTTCCGGTGTATAATGTGGCGGGGGTGAAGTCGTGCTTCATCATCTGCCACGATGTTCGCTACCCGGAACTTGTCCGTCTGCCTGCCGTCGCCGGCGCCCAAATCTGCTATTTCAGCAGTCATGAGAGCGGTCTGTCGCGTGAAGACAAGCTCTCGGCGTATCGCGCCATGCCGATCGCCCGCGCCACGGAGAACAGTATCTTCTGCATCATGGCCAATGCACCCGCCGAGGCCAAGACTTTGCGAGGCTCCCACGGCAATAGCAAGATCATCCACCCCGACGGAAATGTGCTTTTTGAGGCCGGCTATTTTGAAGAAAGACTCGTGACGGCCAATATCCGTCTCAGCGACGCCTCCCGATCGATTGCGCGTCGAGCGGCCAACGATGAGACTATCCTCAAGGAATGGCTCAAAAGCGGAGCAAAGCTTGTTAGCGTGCACGATTAGGGTTGGCAAACAGGTTCAGAGCATTTATAGTATCCGATGTTGACAGGTCTGTTTTGAGGATTTGTCGTTTTGGATTTTTTGACATTATTTAGGATTTAGGAAATCTTGGTTCTGGCTTTGTCGGCCGGGGCCACATTAAACGTTATTAAGGAGTCGAGAAATGGGTAACGGAAGAACTGCTTCTTGTCGGATGGTTGTTTGGGGATTATTGGCTGTTTTGCTGTCGGTTGGTGGGGCGTTTGCGGAAATCAAGCTGCCGGCGATTATTGGGGATAATATGGTCCTGCAGCAGGGCCAGAAGGTGGCTGTCTGGGGCTGGGCCGAGGCGGATGAGGAGGTTATGGTCTCTGTGAGTTGGCACAGTATGCAGTGGGGAGTCAAGGCCGACAAGGAGGGCAGGTGGCAGTTCAAGATGAATTCGCCGAAAGTAGGGGGTCCATACGAAATGACTCTCACCGGCAAGAACACCATAAGAATCAAAAACATCCTGGTCGGGGAGGTCTGGGTCGGTTCGGGCCAGTCGAATATGCAGATGTCGGTGCAGGGCTCGGCTAATTCCAAGGAGGAGATCGCGGCTGCAAAGTATCCTAAGATTCGTCTGTTCAGCGTTCAGCGTGAGGTTGCGGATAGGCCGAAATTGGATTGTGTGGGCAGTTGGGTGGAATGCAGCCCCGAGACGGTTCCGGGTTTTTCGGCGGTGGCTTACTACTTCGGCCGTGAATTGAGAAAAGAGCTGGATGTCCCGGTCGGCCTGATTCATACGTCCTGGGGCGGGACTCCTGCAGAGGCCTGGACCAAACGAGATATGCTCGAGACGGATGAGGATTTTGCGCCGATTTTGAAGCGGTTCGATGATGCGATGGCGAAGTACCCGCAGGCCAAGGCCGAATATGATAAGAAAGTTGAGCAGTGGAAAGAGGCGGCCAAGAAGGCCAAAGAAGAGGGCAAGCCGGCCCCGCGCAGGCCGCGTGCGCCGTTCGGACCGGGAAATCCTCATTCGCCGGCGGGCCTGTACAACGCCATGATTGCGCCGTTGATTCCGTACGGGATTCAGGGGGCGATATGGTATCAGGGCGAGTCGAACGCCGGCCGTGCTTATCAATATCGGGAGCTGTTCCCGGCGATGATCAGGAGCTGGCGCAGCAACTGGGGTCAGGGCGATTTCCCCTTCCTCTTCGTGCAGTTGGCGAATTTCATGGCCGTTAAGGAAGAGCCCGTTGACAGTGCCTGGGCCGAGTTGCGTGAGGCCCAGTTGAGGACACTGGCTCTGGCCAACACCGGGATGGCTGTAATCATAGATATCGGAGAGGCCAAGGACATACATCCCAAGAACAAACAGGACGTGGGCAAGCGCCTGGCAGCGTGGGCGATGGGAACGACATACGGCAGGAAAACGATTTATTCCGGGCCTCTGTACAAAGCGATGAAGGTCGATGGCAATAAAGTTGTCCTAACTTTCAACCACGTTGGCGGCGGGCTTGCGGCAAGGGGCGAAGGCCCATTGAAAGGTTTTTCCGTCGCCGGGGCCGACAAGCAGTTTGTCTGGGCGGATGCGAAAATCGAAGGAGATACGGTTGTGGTCATCAGCGACAAAGTCGCCGCTCCTGTGGCCGTGCGCTACGCCTGGGCGGACAACCCTGTATGCAATTTCTATAACGCCGAAGGCTTGCCGGCCTCGCCGTTCCGAACGGACGATTGGCCCGGCGTGACCGTCGATGCGAG
>JADHXR010000220.1 GCA_016782865.1 Phycisphaerae bacterium | reverse complement strand
CCTTACCGTCCCGAGTTGTGGAGCTTATCTGCCACTTGCATTGCCCTGCGAGGCGGACCGGCGGGCCGGCCAGGGCGTCGGCGGCACTGGAAGATAGCCTAATCTTTCCATTGATGAAGAAGTAGTTCCATGCGTCGGTGTCCAGAGTCCAGTCGAAATAGTGGTCCCCGCGAGTTGGGTTACCTTTGCGGGTAAGTGCGTACAGGTTGAGGGTGTACTTTACGCTTTTTCCGCTCTTGGGCAGAGGCCCACTGAAGTTGAATGAAGGATTTGTCTGTCCCGCCCGGGAGCCGCGTTCGTACTTGGCAAACGTCTTCACAGCATCGTCCGTGAGGTCCCCGTTGCGGTTCTCGTCGACGTAGGCGACGTTGTATCCGGTGCCCGTGCCCCCCAATTCATCGAGTACGCCCAGCGTCGAATCGGTGCTCTCTTGCCCAAAGACCACGCGGAAGTAGAGAGGTTTACCGGAACTGAACGTCGGTTCCTTTGTCGGTCCGCGCTGCGGATCAGGCACAAAAGCCGGCTGAATTACGGTCTCTGGCACCTTTGTCGCCTCGGCAGGTTTAGCCTCACTTGGCGTCGGGCCGGGTTCTTCCTGCCGCGCGTCACCGGCCGGCATCACCGCCTCTTCAGGTCTCTCTGCGGAAGGATTGTTCAGAACCGTCGCCAAAAGCACGATAACCGCCGCGATCACGAACGCCATTAGCAGCCAGTGCATGCCGTTCTTTTTCTGAGAAGTCTCCATATCACAATCTCCCAAAACCACCTCCGAATATCACAACTGCCACTAACACAGCTTCGCGCAACGCACGCGGCTGAGAACTGCCGCTCCTGGCACGTAAGATCAGAGTATAACCGCTCCAGGAAATCTATACCAAACGGGTGAAATTCGCAAGAAAAATATCGAAAAATATCACGACTGGGTGGCAGCCTCAAAGCCGCAGGCTTTGGGGATGGTGGGGAAGAGCCGTCCCCCACCCATTCGACTTCGCTCGGGCAGGCTCCAATCGGCTTGGCTCAGAGCAGCGCTGCGCTTAAGTCTGCCGCTCTTTTCCAATCTATCCACAACATAACATCTTGTGCGATACTACTATGTTTTACTCTTGACCAGCAGCACGCCGCCGCCAATCCCGGAAACCAGGGCAAAAAGAGCCGCGTATTTTGTGGCCGCGGGGGCGCGCGGCTTCATCTCGCCGACACTCATCATGCCTGACAATGGCGTTGATTGCCCAAGCTGGTTCATTGCTTTTACATTGTTGGCGGACGGCCTCGGTTGCGCCTGCCCGAGAATAGACGAGATGCCCTGTAGGCACGTAAAGCGCGTATCGACTGTCTCTGACCAGAATCCTTTCCTCCATGGTTTCCAGGGATAAAAGCATAGTACCGACCAGTGACGTCCCCACGAATATAGATCCCAGGCCCAATTTTGAGAACCTGCCGGCGAGGGAGTGGGAAAAAGACAAGAATTGTGATGTTTGAATTGACGCTTCGAACATGGTATACTGAGTACCGGGGTTTGTGTCCGAGCGGGTTGATTGGACGAAAACCTCCGGAAACTGCTCAGAGACACTGGTCTAGAGAAATAGGGAGGCTGCCATGAACAAACGAAGGGGATTTACGCTGATAGAGTTGCTCGTGGTGATCGCGATCATCGCCCTGCTGATGGCGATATTGATGCCGGCACTCCAACGGGTGAGAAAACAGGCGAAAACGGTGCTCTGTCAGGCCAATCTGAAGCAATGGGGCATGGTCTGGTCGATGTACACTGAGGAGAACAGCGGCAAAATCCCCGATTACATGGGCACCAACTGGATGAGCGTGCTGATAGAGTACTACGGAAACAGCGAGAAGCTGCTCTACTGCCCGATGGCTACAAAAACCATACCCGAGGGCGCTGAAGTGCGGTACTCAGCCCTTGGGAGCGCCGGTGATCGCATCGGCAGCTATTCGCTCAACGAGTGGATCAACGATAGTGACGATACTGGCAGCGGCCGCAGTCTCGAGGATTACTGGAGAACCATAAATCATAAAGGCTTAAACAACGTCCCGGTAATGGCTGACGGCGCCTGGCGTGCTGACGGCCAGCCCTATCCTACGGACCGGCCTCCGAGTTACGATGGAGAGCCGCGGGGAGGAGTGGCCACTGATGAGATCCGCGTCTTCTGTATTAATCGACACGATGGAGCTGTGAATGTCCTGTTCATGGACTGGACCGCCAGAAAAGTCGGGCTGAAGGAGCTGTGGACGTTGAAGTGGCATCGCAATGCCAGTATTGCGGGCCCCTGGACCAAAGCGGGACTGGTCCGCCCCGAGGACTGGCCGGAGTGGATGAGGGGTTTTAGAGATTATTGAGCATGTGCAAAGCCGCAGTGCTGACCGCTGCACTTTGCGCCTGAGAGCCTAATATATGATCGCGGTCACTTCTTCGATCCTATGGATAACCTCGGCGGCGACGGCAGAGGATGGCAGATAACCGTCGAAGCCCCTTTGGATCAATGCCTGCGACTCGGAATCGCTCAACCGGTTCGCGATCGCCACAATCTTTGTGATCCCCAGATCCTCATTCTCGCGAATGCCCTGACAGACGCTGCCGGCATCTATCTCTTCAGACAATAGGCTTATGAGCAACACGTGCGGCGCGAATCTATGGAGGGCCGCGCCCGTCTCAAAACTGCTCCGGGCGATTCGCACTTCGTAGCCGGCCTTGTTCTGCAGGATTTCGGCCAAAGCCGATGCAGTTTGGTCATCGCTGTCTGCGATGAGTATGCGGATCGTCCCGACGGCAAGTTCCGCCGTGGGCATGTTGTGCACCTTCATAAAGCGAATCAGCTCGCTGACCGGTATTCGCCTGTCTTTGCTTCCGGGTATGCGATAGCCTTTCAACTGGCCGTTGTCAAACCATTTCGAAACCGTTCGAGGAGCTACGTGGCAAATCTTCGCCACATCGCCTGTCGTTAGTACGTCTTTACCTTTAGCCATTTCTGGGTTCCCGCCACATATGTAATAAATCCGTTGTGATATTCGGCTCAAAATCAGGCAATGCTTAACACACAACCGCAATTGCCAAGTTAGCAGCCAATAAACCACGCTCTCATCCGCATGACGTCCCATAAGTGCCTTTGGAATATAGAGACACGAAGAGCGCCAAATAGCAGATCCTTCTTGTTCTCTCGGCGCCTCAAACGTCAGAAATATTTTTGATTTGGCGCATATGCGGCAGTACAATCCTGCCGATCATCCTTGCACTCTTATTCTCATTGTTCGTATATGTGCTTAGGAGATTTTGTTGTGCAGATACACTTGTCCCGGCCGGACATTACAGAGAAGGAAATCCAGGCAGCTTGTGCGGTGCTTCGCAGCCCTGATCTTGCGCTCGGTCCCAAAGTTGCAGAATTCGAGCGCGCCTTTGCAGAATACATCGGCAGGCGCCGGGCCGTCACCGTCAACAGCGGAACCAGCGCTTTGTTCCTCTGTCTCTCGGCGCTGGGGATCGGCCCGGGCGACGAGGTCATTACCACCCCATTCACTTTTATTGCCTCGGCAACCTCTATCATGATGACCGGCGCCAAGACGGTTTTTGTCGACATTGATCCGGTGAGTTTGAACCTCGACCCGGCCAACATTGAACCAGCCATTACCGCCAAGACAAAGGCTATCCTGGCAGTTGAGATTTTCGGCAATCCTGTCGGCCTCGACAAGATATGCAGAATTGCCGCCAAACACAATCTCCTTGTAATTGAGGACGGCTGTGAGGCCCTCGGATCGGCACTGGATGGAAGAAAGGTCGGGACATTCGGCACTATGAGTGTATTCGGCTTTTACCCCAACAAGCAGATAACCACCGGCGAAGGCGGAGTGATCCTGACCGACGACGATTCTCTGGCCGACATGTGCCTGTCGCTTCGAAACCAGGGAAGGGGCAAAGGTGGCGGCTGGCTGGCCCACGAGAGGCTTGGCTATAACTTCCGCCTGAGCGACATAAACTGTGCGATCGGCATCGTGCAGCTTTCGAGGATTGACGAGATCAAGGCCAAGCGCAGAGAAGTCGCCCGATGGTACCGGGAAATGCTCGCCAGCGACGAGAGGCTGGTGGTTCCGGTCGAGCCGCATAACTGCGAGATGAGCTGGTTCGTCTTTGTTGTTCGGCTTGCTGATGGATTTACCATGGAGAGGCGAAACCAGATTCTCGAGCAAATGACAAGCCGGAACATTCAAGTCAGCAATTATTTTCCGCCAGTCCATCTCCAGCCGTTTATCGCCGAGCAGTTCGGCCATATGTGCGGTGATTTCCCTGTCACCGAATCGGTAAGCGAACGGACTATCGCCCTGCCGTTCTACAACAATCTGCCCAAAGACCAAGTGGCGATTGTCTGCAAGGCACTCAGACAACTTCTGGGATGATGGACCGGGCAACCGTGCTGCATTGCGCCGCTCGGGCGAGTAAGTGAGCAGTCATCAATGGCATTGGCATCTGTGTGATCCCAACCGCCCTGGACGTAGAGGCGGGCTGCGAAAAGATTATTCCGCGTCACATTGTGAGTCCTCTGTGTCGCCAGCCAAATGGAAAATCCTGGCAAACCACATCATTATTGTGATTTCTGTTTGGCACGAATGTCTTTTTATCTTAAATATTGAGTAGAGGAAACGACAAGCGATCGGCTGGGGGGGACCGGCCGAGACGAATGTTTCTCAATTGGATTGGAAGGGAGAATCTTGGTGAAGGGTTGGAGAAGCAGATTTATTTTCACGCTAGTGGTCTATTTGGCCGGCTTTGCGACCGCCATCTACACTTTGGCACCTGCACCCGAGGGCAAAGCCATCGAGCATTCCGACAAGAATTCGCCACAGTCGAAGTTCAACTCGGAGGAGTTTGTCGAGAATTTCAACACGGGAATGCACAAGTGCCTTGAATTCGGAAAAGAAGCGGCTCTACGCACGGGCAAGCTCCTGCGAGAGAAAGTGAAAGAGATGCGTGATGCCTGAAGTCACGGCCGATCTCGGCTCGGCGACGCATCCCTCAATCGCTTGTTGAACATTCGCAGTTGCGCGTCAATCGCACCCAGGATCCAATCGATGTAGTGCAATTTGTGAACAGGCTTGTGGTACCCTTCGTTCATCAGGCCTTCGCGAACCATTTTGACAAATCCCTTTATCGTCTGGCTGGAAATCTCCGTGGGGTCGGCGGCCCATTCTTTCAACTCATCATATTGCCGCTGTAATCTTGGGTCGGCCCTCAATTGTTCCGAGGTCAGATAATCGGCTGGATTGTAGGCCAGTTGCAAACCCTTGAGACACATGATCAAAGGCTCATAATTGGCTCCCTTCTTCAAACGGATGAACTTATACTGCTGCACATGCGTGGTAGATTGCGCCGGAGGCCTGTTCGCGATTTCGTCTTCGCCCAGATACCATCTGCGCTTGCTGGTTCTGGCAAAAACAAGCTCTTCGCCGTACTCGTATGTCTTTATCTCGTCATAACCCATCCTTGATACCCAGAGTCCCCCGGTGCGTTTTCGCTCGGGACCGCCCCCGAGCACCAGGAGGCATTTGACAATGGATAGCGGGAGGATCCTCTGCTTGCCGAGCTGGCGTTTTCGAAGTTGAAAAGAAAGGTGCAGACTGTGCGCCTGCACGTCGTAGAAATCGGCGATCTCACGTATCAGTTGACTGAGCAGCCAGGGATCGGCCGTGGCGGGCCGGGACAACTCGCCTGCGATGTTCAGCCTGCCCGGAGCAAGCTCGAGGAAACCGCTGCGTCGTGCCTGGTCGGTTGAGCCTGTGTGGTCGTCGATGTAACCGCCAAGCTTCCAGGACAATACGTCCAGCCGAAAATCGTGGAAATACTTGAAGCCGTCGTAAACCGGATCGGACACGTTCTTGATGCTTCTTCGCGGCGCGACTGCGGCGGCGCCCACATTGCTCAATTCGATCTCGAGACCGAGCGGCATCAATCCGGGCTGGAGACTCGAACGAATTCGCGAGAGCTTTGCCTGGGCTACTCGACTATCAAACATGCTTTTTGATGCGCGCACGGCGTACTTAACATAGTCAATAAGATCATTCCTCTCGCACGGCATTGTTTGCAGACACTCACCGACAATCATCTCAACAGCTCTGTGGTTTGCATTTATCATTTGAAGAGCAACAATCAGACTTACCGACCGCTTGAAATATCTTTCTGAACTCCGCATCCGTTCAAGTTCAAAACGGTACTGGGCCTGTATCTGTTCTTCGAGTTGATTGAGCAGAACCTGCTTGACGACCAGAGCCAGGTAGTTGTTGATAAACGGCTTGGCCTGAGGATCGTCATACAAATGCCTTATGCTTGGCCTGGGCCGGTCCAGCTCGTGTTCGAGATAATAATCGCTGACCGCGTCCGAGTGATAATGGCTCATGACCAGGTCACGCTCAGTGGTTGCCAGCAGCTCCCGATCGGCGCGACGCTCCGACTCGGCGTCCACTGTCCGTTCGCCGGGGCGAGTGCGTCTCTTGATGAACCCCTCGATGCGTTTTCGCAGCCACAGCTCATGTATCAGGTTTAGGTGGAATCTGTCGCCAAAATGTTTTTGCATGGAGTCGTGAGTTACCAGGTACGCCTCGGCTTCGATGGGGCCGTTTGCAGTGTTGACTTTGACGCTTTCCCTCTCGTAACGCTTGCCTTCATATCTGTCGATTTCCGCCATTGCCGGCGCGGGGACATCGTGTATGACCAGACCATCAATTCTCGCAGACGGCGCTGCAATGGCATAATAGTACACGTTGTCCGGGCTCACCTTCCGGTAGCGCGGCAACAGGGCCGGTTCGGCAAAAAGCGTCTCGCCATCAATTTTCGAAGCCTTTCTGGCAAAGCGCAACCCACTGACCGATTGAAATATCCTGCTGTCTCGCAGCGAGCCGTAGATAAAGAGGTTGACTTTCCCCTTGTTCATGCCTGGTATATCGCACCTTTCATACCGTATTTAAGTTTCAGTACTCAATCTCCGCTTCGGATTCGTCTTTGCAGCACGAACAATTCCTTGAACGCGCGGAGGATTACTCGCAGATTCGCCCCGCTTTGTTCGCCCGCCGTGCGCCGATAATGATGCACGCCTATCTGAGTTATGCGGTACCCCTTACGGGCGGCCCTCGCCAGTATCTCGGTGTCGATCAGAGCGCCGGTGCTCCAGAGTTCCATGTTATCAAATACCTCCCTCTTGTATAGCTTGAACGCACAGTCGATGTCGCGTATTTTCAGCCCGAACAACAGGCAAACCAGCTTGGTCCAGCACCAGCCGTTGATCTTGCGCATGGCCGAATCCTTGCGATCCAGCCGGTAACCGCTGACAATGTCGTATTGCGCCATCAGTTCCAGCAGAGGAGGCATTTCACTTATATCGAATTGGCCGTCGCCGTCGGTATAAAAGACAAGCTCTTTTGTCGCCGCTTCGAAGCCGGATTGCAGCGCGGCCCCATACCCAAGATTGTGCGGGTGATGCACTACTTTCACTCTATCGTCTCTATCGGCAATATCGGCGGCAATCTTCCCCGTGTCGTCGGAGCTGCCGTCATCGACTATAATTATGTCGAAATCAGCGTTGAGCTTTTCCAGAACCACGATCGCCCTCTCGACGGTCGGCCCAACATTTTCCTGCTCGTTGTAACAGGGGAAAAAAACGCTGATTGAAACCATTACCACCTTTTGCTTTGAGCTATCCGTTCCAATTCACCTAAGAACCGATTCTGCTTGACCGGGTCTTTCAAATGAGCACACACAATCTGTACTGCCTGAGTCTTGAGACGATAGCCATCCTGCCTGGACCAACTGTCCTGATTTGCCTCGAATTCGTTGAGGTAGTCTATGCAAAACTTATCGACCCCAGGTTTCAACTGGGGGAAACCTCCATAGGCGAGCACTTCGAACAGTGGTGTCGGCGATGGACTCGACTCAAAGGCCTTCTTGGCAAATTCAAGGCCTTCTCTCTTTTCGGTTATTCCAGAACGATACAGATACCAGTTGTGAGAGCGAATGATGTTTCTATGGTAGTCGTCCGGATAGATGGTCTTCCCTGTAAATATGCCTTCGAAAAGCTCCTTGCCTCGCGGTGTTCTTATGTCCACGAACAATTTCTGCCTGTTGTTGAGAAAGATCAGCCGCCAGCCAGGATGCAGCTCGATCGCCTTTATTGCGTGAAAGGTTCCTTGGCTCCTGGAACCGCCGAATACCACCGCAGGCATCAGGATGACCCAGACGTCATCTTCTTTCAACTGATCGTCCATCCATTTGCCGATCAGCTCGTAGTCGTCGCCGGTTACCTTACCTCCCTTGGTCCTGATACGTTCCATTATCTGCAACGTAACACGCCCGCCGGCCATGAGATACGACCAATCGTCAAAGGTCTTGCGGTCATAAGCCGCCTGTGCCCTGCCGTCCATGAACAACTGCAAAGGCGTCCGGCCGGTATTCGGTTCGGGCACCTGGCCCCACGCGATAAAACCGCCCTCGGTCCAGTAGTTGAGCATCTTGCCTTGAAGCTTGTTGTCTTTTATGAACTTCAACGCGTAGAAAGGTTTGGCATCTGACGCTGTCATCCTCATAAAAACAGAACTGAGCTGCGGGTCGGCCGGCCAGGCATCGA
Source organism: Phycisphaerae bacterium (assembly GCA_016782865.1). GTDB lineage: Bacteria > Planctomycetota > Phycisphaerae > Sedimentisphaerales > Anaerobacaceae > SG8-4. The sequence goes on along the minus strand of JADHXR010000220.1, from coordinate 865 downwards.
GATAAATGCGTTTGAACTTAAGCCCCCACCATGTGCCGAAAAACACAACCGCCAGCGCTCCGGTGACGGTGACGCCCAACTGCAATTGTCGCGGCATCGCCGAAACCGCAAGACGGTTTCGGTCCAGGAAGTTCAGCGTTGCTGAAATCGCACGAACTGTCTGATCGATAAGCATCGCTATGACCGGGCATGCAGCGATTGCCGCTATCGGTATGAACCTGCGGGAACGGATGGCCATGTAGACTGTGAGGGCGGCGATGACTACTATCGCCAGATCGATTTTGGGCCACTGGTATTCATCGGAGGCCTTTGCCTTCCTTTTTCTGTGCTGGGCCACAGAGCGCGGAGCGACTATCAGCACGACAATCCAAGGCACCAATGCCACCAATGCCAGCAGAAACATCACAAGAAAAGGAACCGCGGTACCGACGGGATTGCTCCAGTCGAAAGCAGCGTGCCATTCGTGTATCTCGCGCCAGCGCTCGGCGTGTTCGCTGATACTGACGACATAGGTGTGCGTGAGATTCGTCAGATGAAACGGGTTGAATACAATCGTCGCTATGAACGCCATGACCGCTGCGGCGACCGTGTGGCAGATACCCCGGGCATCGAGGGAAACGAACTTACGCCTGAAGAGATAGAGGATGCCGGCGAGAATTGCATACGCAAGCACCATCATGAAGATGAGTCCACCTGACATCCTTATGATCCTGGCAAAACAGATCAGAATGAGTATGTAGGCAACAAGCGACGCAATAAGGGCGTTCTTCTTGCCGATGCCGGTCGGCAGGTTCAGTCCTATGAAGGCGGCGAGCATAATGAACACATAGATGTATCCGCCGTGTACATTACACCAGAAGACCGT
>JADHXR010000007.1 GCA_016782865.1 Phycisphaerae bacterium | reverse complement strand
GGAACTGGAAATCCCATGTAACGTATATTTCGCCGGAGCCGCTCCGCCTCCGACGGCGGCCGAGGAATCGGGCAAGTGCAAGATATGCGGACCGAGAGTCATAGGCCCTTCGGGAGTGAATGCCAGAGATTTTTAGGCGCGTCGCCGTCACAATACTCAGAGCCGCCCCGCGGAGTTTCTTTCTCGCGAGCCCGAAATCACGGTCACCTGCGCCAGCTGCGGCAAATTGCGAAGACCGGACACCGACACATGCCACCACTGCAACAGCAAATGGCAAGTCCCCGAACTGCTATCGGTCTGCTTGATCAACTGGCGATTGAGATCGATTATGAAGGAACAGCACAGAAGATCCATTTCAAGGCCAACCTTGAAAGGGGCTCCAAAACACCCAAGATCAAGTTCTCCGCCAAAGGCCTGTCGATAATGGAAGTGCTCCTGGTCATCTGCCACCGCGCTAAGTTGGAGTATAGAATTGAAGGCACCACAGTCTATGTCGAGAATAAGAAGTGAACATGATTTCGTCGGGCAATATCACAAGAGCCGTCTATCGCCCAAGTAGTTCGCGTCTTTGCCTCCGCCGTTAGTCGCTCGCTCAAGGTTTCTCTTTTATAATGCAAGGCATGTGCTCTATTGTTTATCACTTGGTATGTGAGTACACCTGCCTGCCCTGCTCGTCGTAGAAGGTGAACGTGGTCTGGGCGGCCGATCCCATCGGCGTGACGGTCACCATCATGAAGCCGCCCGAAGGTTCGCCGTCGCCTTTGAGCTTGCAGTAGAGTTGCTTGATCGCGCCCTCGGGGTCGGTCGAATTCGGCGTGCCGGCTTTGACGCCGAATCGGGAATTGGCGTCGACCAGCGCGCCACAGGAGAACTCCTCGAAACCCGATCCGCCCCTGGCGTGGTATTGCCAATGACGGTCGCCGCACAGGATGTAGAAGTTCTTGTCGAGAAAGCCGTTTCGGCCGAGCCAGTCGAAGAACTCGCGGCCTTCGTGCCGGAAGCCGCCGATGTTGCAGTGGTTGTCTTTCTTGCTTTTGTCGTCGGGGCCGACCAGCGGGGTGGGCGAAATGAGGATCTTGAACGTCGCATCGCTGGCGAGCAGGGTTTCCTTGAGCCAGCGCTTTTGGGTTTCGCCCCAGATGGTTTTTTCGGGGCCGTCGGGCATTCTATTCGCCCTGCGATAGAGCCTGCCCTCGACGAGCCATATCTGGAGATCGCGGCTAACTCGGAACGTCGCGTAGGTCAGCGCCGCCGGGTCCTGTGGATCGACGACGGGCAATTGCTCGCGGAAATTACGGGCGCCCATCTCCGGGGTGGGTGTCTTGTCGCCCGTGTTGTCGCAGTCGTTGAAGCGGTAGTCGTGGTCGTCGACTTCCCAATAGGTCGCGACATCTGCAAATAGATCGACATAGCGCCGCTGGATGAACTGCTCGTGATACTTGCGGCGCATTTCGGTCTCGGTTTCGGCGCGGCCGGACCAGGCGAGGCCCGTCCAGCGGCTCGAGTTTCGATTTTGCTCAGGATGGTCGAAGTAGACGTTGTCGCCGGTCCCGACGAAGAAATCGGGCTCGAGCTTGCGGATCGCTTCGAGCGCGGGATAGCCGAGGTGTTTGTCGTCGCCCTTGTATGCCCCATTGGGGTCATAGGGGCCCTCGTGGAAGAAGTAGTAGTTCATCCCCGTGACGACGACAAACTTGGTCTGCTCGATGGCGTTTCTGCCGCCGAGCGTTCTGAACGAACATGTCCGACCCGTTGTGATGTCGCTGCGAGCCGGACCGTACAGCAGGCGATAGTAGTACCTGGTCGCAGGTTTGAGGTCAGCGACTTTGACCTTGGTAATGTAGTCGTAGTCGGGCGAGGCCTTGAGCCAGCGGGTCTTTCGAGACCTCTTGAACTGCGGATCAGTCGCCAGTTCGAAGCGCGCGACACCCGGGCTGCCGGGCAGGTCGCCGTCGACGAGCTTGACGCCTTTGGTGAGCCTGGATTGAAGGATGACGCTGGTCTCAGTGACTCGGCCGGCCATTTCCCCCTGGCCGTGATCCAGCGCCGAAGCCGCACCGGCGAGTCCGACGGCGGCTAAATAGATGAGAACAGAGACTATGGTTGCCAAGCGTTTCATTGTTTGGTTCCTTTCGATTTCTGATAGTCCTGAATCCAACCCTGGTATTCGGCTTCGGCTTGTTGCTCCAGCCGTTCGATGTTCGCGCGAAATGCTCCTAATATGTTTCGGTCAACCGGTTTTGTCTCGATTATCCGGGCGTCCAGATCTTTCCCGTCAAAGGCGGTCATGCGCAGATGTGTACCGGGTATGATATCTTTGCCGTCGATCTCGACGAGTCCTCTCAGAGGGACCGAACCATCGGCCAGGCTGCGCGTGCCTCGGATGGGGCGTCCGTCGATGGTGCTAAACAGTACATCGGCCTCAGGCAATGTCCTGATCGGCGGCAGCAGGCAGGTATGCGGGCGGCCCGTGCCGGATGCGCTATCCTCGGCGACGCCACCGCCGCGCGGTTTGGCGTCGGGCGGATCGATGATGTTGCGAATTTTGAGCGAGAAGGTCGGGTCCACCCCTCCCGGATCACAGTGCATCTCCAGGAAGTTCCAGTGCTTCGGCCCTTGAATCGGAGTCAGCTCCGGGGAGCCGTACTCGGTGTGGTAGAGCGCGAACATCTCCAGCGGGCGTCGGTCGTAGTCACTCATCCGGCGTCCGAAGCCTTTCTTTACGCCCCGGCTGCCGCTGCGGCCGATCGGGCCAAACGAGCTTTCGTAAACGCGATGCCGAAGGTTCTTCATGATGCTGGCGGTGTGGACGTCACCGTAAACCGTGATGATACCCTGGCGGCTGCCGAGCAGATCGAGGACGCGGTCGGCCCCGGCCTTGGCCCAGCCTGCGTAATCGCCCGCGCCGCGGCCGCGCTGGTTGAAGTGCAGGCCGGTTTCGGGATCGAAACTGTTACTGCCTTGCCAGACCGTGTGCAGTCCGTTGAGGCCGGTCACGGCGATCAGCGGGGATGTATCGGTGCGAATCACTTCCCGGAGCCAGGCGAATTGTTCTTCGCCGAGCAGAACGCGCATCGGGTCGGTCCGGTCATAGACGAGTTCGTTATGTCCCCATCCGTAGTTGACCCAGAGGGCGGTATCCAGGCTGTCGCGCCACGAGCGGGCGTTGAGAAGCAGGAACGTGAAATCACCGTTCGGCATCTTCCAGCGGCGCCAGTGCTTGGGGTTGTCCGTGCCCGAAGGGTCTTCGTCGCCGCTGGTGATATGCAGGACCAGTTGATAGTTGCGCCGCATGTACTCGGGGTCTTGGCCCAGGTTGTTCCACTTGCGGACGAGGTGCTGCTCGGGACCATGCAGGTCGTTCATGCCGTAATCATGATCGCCCGGATTGATTGTGTTCCAGTGACGCATCATCTGCCAGCGCGTGGTGGGATTACCCAGCGTCAGGTTGATGATCTTGCAGGCGTCGTCGATGCTCGCCGGCGCGAAAACCAGTTCGAGGTACCAGACATCATCTTCCCAGTTCAAGATTTGAAAATCGTACTGCTCGAAGTGCTGATAGGCGTCGGGTGTCGGCTGACCGCGCACCCAATTTGCTCCGAACTTATACGTTTCAGGCATGTTTGCCGGACCCGTAATAGCATGGCCGCCCAGGCCGCACAGTCGGTATGGCGCGGACAATTGGGGCAAACGACCGACGTAGTCCTTTTTGCCGAGCCAGCCGGTGCGCGGATCTGGCGTTACGTCCGATCGGTCTTTCCAGACGGCGTAGTACATGGTCGTCTTACCTGGGTCGTGTGGAAGTTTGACCGGAATGCTTGCCGTGTTGAGGCGGAAATGGTTCGAGATAATATCCGCCGAGCCGGCCGCGGGCACTGCTCTCCATCCGCCCTTCGGGTCAGGTGAATCGGCCACGCGTATCTGCACTCGCCCGCCATCGCTGCGGAACAGCGCGATAAACGTGCAATGCCAGGAGTTGTCGACCTTGTGCAATGTATCGCCGAGAGGATAGCAAACGTGCAAATCGTTGACCGCCGCCTGGATCGGTTGATTCTTCAGCGGGACCAGCGCGACGCGATTGACCTCGAAATCGAGCAGGCCGCGCCCGACCAATCCGAAATACCCCTCGGTGTATTCCTCTCGGTTGACATTCAGGCATTGAACGATAGTTTCCCTGGAGCGGGCGCCGAAACGCGCCGTCACTGTAGCCTTCTCTGGGTTATCGCCGCTGACCTCAAGCTCGATTCGCACCGTCTCACCCGGTTGAAGCGAAAGGGACGTCTTTTCGGATCTCTCCCTGGCCGCCTCGGGTCTATCGGTGGCGTGGCTATAGATGCCGAACCGGCCGTCGCCTCGCCAGAGAGCCATCCAGGCGGCCGTCTTTGCCTTAGTTCTACCCACCGTCCAGGATTCAAGAAGGCTCCGGCTGCCGAAGCCGATACCCATCAGCGAATAGGCCGGCGCGTAATCCGGGTCATTTTTGCGTTCTTCAATCACGGGCGGCAAGGCCCTGACGGTTGCGTCGATTCGTATCGTATAATTGCCTTGCAGCTTCCAGTGGCGTTGCCAGATCATCGCGACCGGCAGGGCGGGGGCATAGGGCCGGGGCAGCGGCAGTTTCGCTACCGCCGGTTTCGGACCGTCCAAGAGCGCCCGGAAAGGAAACTCGAGGCTGCTCCCCCAGTCGCCCCGATTTCGCAGCCGGCGGCGCAGCGCATGATTCTCGATTTTCCAGCAGCCGGGATTGATGGTCTCCCAGCCGTCTCCGTGATAGAGCGAATCGGCCCGGGCGAAATCATCCACCAAGACTGTCTGCTGCGCGCTGACGCGAGCTGTCAACAGGAGTATGAACCATACCGCCAGAAGCGAATACTCGGTGGATATCCGCATGGTCTTCTCCCCTCGTCTGCATCGAGATTCAATCTGACTGCCCATGATCGATAGACAAATACAGATTTCCATACTATGAACTTATCCAACAGATGCAAACAAAATACCGGCAGTTGTCTCAACATGTAGCCTCGCAGACCTATCACCGAGTCCGTAATGCGCTCGCGGCATCCAGTACCTCTCGTCGAAGAAGCCGACGCCTTCGGCCTGGAATTTGCCCCGGTAGTACACCAATCCGCCGCCGAGCAGGCAAATTGGTTTGTCCGTGCGGGGGAACTGCTCCAGGAACTCCGAGGCGCTCATCGGGCAATCCGGGAGGATCTTTGTCCAGGTGTCGCCGCAATGATGAAGCTGCAAAGGAATACTGTCAAATTGGCAGGCAAAGACGGCTAAATCTGTAATTCATGCAATCGTGGTTTGATTTGCCATATGGCCATAACGACTTGTTTTGACGATGGTTACACCAGTTGGAGCCTGCTTTGATGTATCTGGCACAAGATTTGTAGGGATTCGCATAAGGGTCACTCTGTGCTGTAGTAATGGGACCGGCAATGACAGAAAAGATAGGAGAGATTAGGAGATGGCAACAGATGTGAAGCAAATCGGAGAGGCGGTTAAAGAAAAAAGCGAGTTTGTAAGGTCGCTTTTTGCCGAGATGGACAAAGTAATCGTCGGGCAGCGATATATGCTCGAACGCATGCTTATAGGGCTGCTGTCCAACGGACATATACTGCTGGAAGGCGTCCCGGGTTTGGCCAAAACAATGGCGGTGACGATAATGTCGCGGGCGATCGACGCTGATTTCAAACGAATTCAGTTCACCCCCGACCTGCTGCCGGCCGATTTGACCGGTACCCAGATATATCGGCAATCCGACGGAGAATTTCAGACCCGCAAAGGACCGATTTTTGCGAATATCATATTGGCCGATGAGATTAACCGGGCGCCGGCAAAAGTCCAAAGTGCCCTGCTGGAGGCCATGCAGGAAAGACAGGTCACGATCGGCGACGAGACTTTTCCGCTTCCCAGCCCTTTTCTTGTGCTCGCCACGCAAAATCCGATCGAGCAGGAGGGGACATATCCGCTTCCGGAGGCACAGTTGGATCGGTTTATGCTCAAGCTCAAGATTGACTATCCCAACAAGGGCGAGGAACGCACGATTCTTGACAGAATGGCCGCGACTAATGTCCAATTTGACATAAGTGCGGTTATCAGCCCCGAAGATATTTCACAGGCCAGGGGTGTGGTCGACGAGATATATATCGACGAGAAGATCAAGGACTACATTGTCGATATAGTCTGCGCTACCAGAGAACCCGACAAGTACGGCATCGAAATGGCCAACTTCATAAACTACGGCGCCTCGCCGAGAGCAACTATTTATCTTGCAGTCGCCGCCAGAGCGCACGCATTCATTCAGCAGAGAGGCTATGTCACCCCGCAGGATGTCAAGAGCATCGGGCCCGACGTCTTGCGCCACAGGGTGATTGTCAGCTACGAAGCCGAGGCCGAAGACAAGACCAGCGAAGATATTATCAAGACGATCTTTGACAGCGTCGAGGTGCCGTAGGAGTGGTACAACCAATTTGGTCTTGAGATGCTATGATTCCCAAGGAACTGATAAAGAAAATCAGGCAGATTCAAATCTACACGGCCCGGACGGTAGACGCCAGCTTTGCGGGCCAGTACGAAAGTGTCTTCAAAGGTCGGGGCATGCAGTTCGACGAAGTCCGCGAGTACACGCCCGGTGACGATGTCCGTACCATCGACTGGAACGTCACCGCACGTACGGGCAGGCCGTATATTAAACGTTACGTGGAAGAACGCGAGATGACGGTAGTGTTCGCGGTCGATCTGAGCGCCTCGGGCGATTTCGGCACCGTCAACAAGATGAAGAACGAATTGGCCGCGGAGTTCTGCGCGGTCCTGGCATTTGCCGCGGCCAAGAACAACGACAAAGTAGGCCTGCTGATTTTCACCGACCAGATCGAGCTGTACATCCCGCCCAAGAAGGGAATCCGCCATATGCTGAGGCTGATTCGCGAGCTGCTTTATTTCAAGATGCCCAAGAGGAAGACCAACATCCCCGGGGCGTTGGATTATCTCGCTAAGGTCATACGCAAGAAGGCGACAGTCTTTCTCGTGTCCGATTTCATAGAGACCGGATTCAAGAAGCCGCTGAGCCTTCTCAATAAGCGTCACGACGTTGTTGCGGTGTCGGTTCGCGACCGGGCCGAGGTTGCGCTGCCCGGCGCCGGACTGATCGAATTTGCCGACGCCGAAACCGGACAAATCATTCTCGTCGATACATCCAGCAAGAGATTCCGAAATCAGTACAGCAGTAGAAGTGCGCAGCGGTTTGACGAGCTGAAGAATATGCTGCGGACAATCAACGTTGACTGCATCAGCATCAGCACAGATAAGCCGTACGTACAGGATATGGTTCGGTTCTTCCATATGCGACGTAAGAGATACTGAGCATTTGATTGGCGGGGCCTGCCCCGTTCGACAAGCTCAGGGCAAGCTCTGAGCGAAGTCGAATGGGGCAAGTCCCACCCTACTGAAGGAGTAAGATTGATGGGAGGAAAATTGGATTTTTCGCTTCCCGAGAAGAAACAAAGTAATGCTGCGGCGAACTGGATCACAATTGTGTTGCTCCTGATCCTGACAGCTCTGGCCGCGGCGAATTTGGCTCTGAGACCGAAGGAGCCGGCGACGACAAATGAAGCGGCCGGCTCATCTTTATCATCCGAGCAAGTCAAGCAACTGGCGGGCAAGCTCGCCCAGCGAAACCTGCACGTCCGAGCAGCAGAAGTCTGGCAGGATTACCTTTCGCGCGGCGAGTTAACCGACGCCGATCGGGCCAGAACAATGTTTCAGATCGGTATGTTATTAGAAAAGGCCGGTCTCTGCGACCAGGCGATCGAATATTACTATCGCAGCGAGATGGCAGCCGGGCTCCAAGAACTGAAACCTCAGATCAATGCGCACGTCAAGGAGTGCTTTGAGAAGCTCGGCAAGTTCTCGGCTCTGCGCTATGAACTGATGGATAGGACGAGTTTCGAAGCCGTCGCGGGCGCCGGCGCGAAGATAGTCGCCGAAGTGGGCCCGGAGAAGATAACCGAAGCCGACCTCGATGCAATGATCGAGAGCAACATCGAGAATCAACTGGAACCTATGGCGGCTTTCATGTCAGCCGAGCAAGTGAACGAACAGAAGAAGAGGATGCTCGAGCAATACAAGACACCCCAGGCCAAGCAGCAATTCCTGCAAGTCTGGCTTGCGCAGGAAGTGCTGTATAGGCAGGCTCTGCAGGAAGGGCTGACTGAGAAGCCGGAGGCCAAGAAGCTGATCGATCAGTTGACGCGCGGCGCTTTGAGCCAGCTTGTCATGAACAACGAACTGGCGAGCAAGATCCACATTACCGAGACCGACATTCAAACATACTACGCCGCTAACAAGAACAAATTTGTCGATCTTTCCAGGGCAACAATAAGCCACATACTCCTTGACGATGAACAAAAGGCCAAAGAGCTGCAGGGCCGTATTAAAGAAGGCGAAGATTTTGCGGAACTGGCAAAGGAGTTCTCGAAAGACGCCGATACGAAAGAGAATGGAGGTAGGATCGAGACAGAAGTTCAGGAAGGCTCATACATCCCCGGCATCGGAACCGAAGTGGAACTCAATAAGAGGATTCTTGCTGCAGAGGCTCCGAAGGTTCTCGATGAACCCTTCAAGACTGAAAAGGGCTGGGAGATCGTCAAGGTAGAGACGCTGGTTCCGGAACGTCAGAAACAGCTTGACGAAGTAAGGCAACAGGTGATGTCGATGCTCACAAATCAGAAGAGTCAGGATGTCCAGCGGTATTTGATTGAACAATTGATGGATAAGCATAACGTAATTGTCCACACGTCGGCGCTGGGTGGTGCTGAGTCTGAGCAGGCTCCTGCCGGCCCGGTGAAATAGTCGCTATCGAGAAGACATATGCCAAGAGTTTCGGCAAGAAAACTGATTGCTTCCTACATACTGCTCTGTTGTGGTGTGCTGTTGGTCTGCGCCGGTTGTGACAAGGGTCCGGACGGCGGCGATGTGAAGTCAGAATTCGAAATCGACAAGAACTTCGAGCGAGGGCCGTTGACCGTTCACATCCGTGCCGACAAGGCCAAGATGACCATTGCCGAGACAGTGCTGCTGGAGCTTGAAGCCGTCATTGAACCGGGCTATAAAGTGCAGATGCCTAAGGTCGACAAGGTGCTCGAGAGTTTCGGCATCGTCGATTGGGACAGCTTGGGCGATAAGCTCGACGAGAACGGCAACGTTGTCAGCAGGTATCAGTACCGGCTCGAACCTTTTCTGTCAGGAACTTATCCCATCGGCGCTTTCACATTCGAGTTCCACGATGTCAACAGCCTCGAAGAAAAGAAATATGAATTGACGACAGAACCGATCGACATAGAAGTCACTTCACTGCTCGATGACCAGCGTACTGAACTGAAGATTGAAGATATCGAAGATGTCGTGGAGATACCTGAAGAGCCTTCCTTCCGGTGGGCCTGGGCGCTGGGCGTTGTTGCCGTGCTGGCCGCCGGCGGTACGTGGTTCTGGCTGCGACGCAAGCGAGTGAAAGAGCTGGTAAGAATTTTCAAGCCCGCCCATGAGCTCGCATACGAGAGGCTGCGGATACTGGTCAAGGAAGACCTGGTCGGCGCCGGCAGGATCAAAGAGTTCTACGAACGAATCAGCGATATTCTGAGGCATTATATCGAGCACCGCTTTAGCCTCAGGGCGCCGGAAAGAACCACGGAGGAATTCCTGTACGAGTTGGCCAACACCAACGTCCTGCCGGAAGCCGACAAAGACAGCCTGGCGCAGTTTCTACAGCACTGCGACCTGGTGAAATTCGCCAGGCACGAGCCGACGGCAGAGCAGATTCAGGAAACGTTCGACCTGGTTAAGGCTTTCATAGAGAAGACGAAATCGGACGAGCGAAAGGTCGATGTGACAGAGATGGTCGTCTCCGAAGAGACCGCGGAGATTGGGAGCGAGTAGATGCAGTTTTATTCACCCTGGGTATTGTTGTTGCTCTTGCTTCTGCCGGCTATGGCGTATCTCATGCTGCGCAAGAATCGCACCGCAGCGGTGAAGTTTCCGAGCCTCGTAGACATGAGGAATTGCTCCTGGTCATGGCGGATCAGACTCAGATCCTCTCTGACAATAGCCAGGCTCCTCTGTGTGGGGCTGTTGATAGTAGCCCTTGCGCGTCCGCGGAAAGGGACGGTCCTGCATGAGATTTCCACCGAGGGCGTGGCAATCGAAACAGTCGTGGACCGCTCGGGCAGCATGCAGGCCGAGATGGACTATGACGGCAAAAAGCTGAATCGACTGGAAGTCGTCAAGGAGGTTCTGACTGATTTCGTCGAGGGTGATAAGAAGGACTTGCAGGGCAGGAGCAGCGACCTGGTTGGCCTGATCACCTTTGCCAGATACGCCGATACGAAATGTCCTCTCGTACACAGCCACAATGTTCTCACCGAGTTCCTGAAAAAGACCGACATCGTCGAGGCTCGCAGCAGCGAGGACGGCACGGCCATAGGCGACGCGCTCGCCCTTGCCGCGGCGAGGCTGCGAAAGGCCGAGGAGGAAATCCGGCAAAGAAAGGCGCAACTAGCTGCATCGGGAGAGAAGATTTCGGATGCCAACGAAGCCGGCTTCAAGATAAGGAGCAAGGTGATCGTCCTGCTGACCGACGGCGTGAACAATGCGGGCCAGTATGAACCCCTCGAAGCGGCCGAGCTGGCGAAGAAATGGGACATAAAGATATACACGATTGGTATCGGTTCGGGCCAGGCGTACACCACTATGCAAACGATTTTCGGAACGCACGGGGTACCGGTGGGGCAGACTCTGGATGAGGGTCTGCTCAGAAGAATCGCCGAGAGTACGGGGGGGTTTTACGGCAGAGCCGATGATGCAGAGGCGCTGCGCGAGATAGTCAAACGAATAGACGAACTGGAAAAGACCGAGGTCAAATCCGTTCAATATACGCAATTTGCCGAGCGCTTCGGGCCCTGGACGCTGGCGGCACTCCTGGTATTGGGCCTGGAGATGCTGGCGGGCTGTACAGTATTTCGAAAGATACCATGAATCTGGGAAATGACAAAGCGTTGTGGTTCTTGTTCGCCGTGCCGGCGGTTTTACTGCCCGTATACGTATGGTGCTTCTGGCAGAAGGCCAGGGCGCTGAGAGTCCTGGCCAGCAGCGAGATGCTAAAGCAGATCAACAATTCAGTAAGCCTCAAGAAGCAGGTCTTCAAGGCAATACTCCTGCTCGGGACCTTCATCAGCATTGTGGCGGCGCTGACCGAACCGAAATGGAATCCCCAGGCCCAGAAGATCAAGCGCCGGGGCCGGGACATCTGCATGCTGCTCGACACCTCCCGGTCGATGCTGGCCGAGGACATCAAGCCGAGCAGGCTCGAACGGTCCAAGATAGCCATTGCCGATCTGCTTGAAACGCTGGGCGGTGACAGGATCGCGATAGTGACTTTCGCCGGCAACAGCACCGTCAAATGTCCCCTGACTCAGGATTATGCCTTTGTGAGGATGGCGCTGGCCGAGATATCAACCGAGAGCACCGGCAGAGGCGGCACGGTGATAGGCGACGCCATCCGAAAAGCGACCCAGGAAGTCTTCGATCAAAAGAGCCGCGAATTCAAAGACATAATACTCATCACCGACGGCGAAGAGCACGAAGGCTACGGGAGCTTCCCCGTTCAGGCGGCGGAAAAAGCCGGAGCCGAAGGCATAAGAATAATCGCGATCGGACTAGGCGACGAAAATGAAGGCGCGCGCATTCCCATCACCGGCCCGAACGGCGAGAAAACATTCCTGAAATACAAGGGCGAAGAAGTCTGGTCCAGGCTCGGCGGCGATTTGCTGAGGAACATTGTCTATGTGACCGACGGCGGCAAATTCCTGCCCGTCGCGCCGGGAACAACTCTCGACCTGGGACAGATCTACGAGAGTCTGATCGCCTCAGCGGAAAGACGTGAGCTTGAATCGACTACAATGTTCAGATACGACGAGAAATTCCAGATCTTCGTGGGTTTGGGATTATTGCTGCTTATTTGCGAGGCATTGATAAGTGAACGCAGGAAAACATAGAGCGGTACTTCAAATACTATTGGCGATCTGTGCGGCACAGGCAGCTCATGCCGATTCGGCAAGAGTCGCGACGAATCAGGGCAATACGCTGTACGGACAGGGGAATTTCAACGAGGCGATCAACAAGTACGACCAGGCCCTCGTGGAGAGTCCGGAGGCACTGCAGCCGAGATTCAACAAGGCAAACAGCTACTACAGACTTGACGATCTCAGCCAGGCGATGGACCTCTATAGAGAAGTCGCCGCCGAGAGTAAGGATATGGGACTGGTCGCCAGAGCCAAGTACAATCTCGGCAATTCCTATTTCCAGCAGGGCATAAAGCAGAGAGACTCGGATCTGCAGAAGTCGATCGACAAGTTGAAAACTGCGATTGGTTCCTGGAGGGGCGCGCTGGATTTGGAACCCCAGAACAAGAAGGCCGCGAAGAACATCGAAGTTGCCCGGCTGACAATAAAAGACATCATGGACCAGCTCAAGAATCAGCAAAAGGATCCGAATCAGCCGCAGGACCCCAATCAATCACAGCAACAACAGCAGCAGCAGCAAGATCAGCAACAGCAGGGGTCTGAGCAGGACCCGAATCAACCGCAGGAGCAGCAGCAGGATCCCAACGAGCCACAGGATCCTAATCAGACAGAAGAAAAAGAACAGCAGCCGAAAGAAGACAAAGAGCAACAACAGCAGGACGCTCCGGATGCGACGGCACAGGAGATCCTCGACAGAGAGCAGCGCCAGCGAGAGAACAGGCAAAGGGCGCAAAGGTCGCAGTGGCGAAAAGTCGAAAAAGACTGGTAATTGAAATGATAAATGATTAGTGATTATTGATTAATGAGACGTATTAGATACAGTTTTGCAGTTCTTGCGTTGATAGCGGCACTTGTGCCCGGCGCCTCCGGCCAGGTGCGCATCTCTGCGCAGGTAGACACCAACGGGGACATCTACGTCGGCGACAACTTCCGCTTTCACGTCGTCATCACAGGCTCGGACAAACCCGGCCAGGTCGACCTGGAACCTTTGCGCAGGTATAACCCACAAAGCATCGGAAACAGCAGGGAGACTTCTTCCGTCAACTTCAACACCCCAACGACAAGAATGATCATGAGTTATTCGCTGAGGGCAAGTGAGATAGGGCAGATACGGCTTCCTTCGCTGACGGTTGTGATCGACGGCAAGACCTATCGCACGAACCCAGTTAACGTGAATGTCGTGAAACCCGGGACGACGGATCGGCTGGACATCGAGATGGCTTTGTCCGAGCAACGGTGTTTTGCCGGACAGCCTGTTCTGCTGACGGTCAAATTCTATTACTCGGCGGATATCAGAAATTCTCAGTTCAATGTCCCGGCCCTCAGAAGTGATGCTTTCTACTTCGAAAGCCCTGATGTCGGCAACCAGCAGGCGGAGGAATATGATCTGGGCACCGGCGCAACGGTGCTTGTTTCCAAGAGCAACGAGATTCACAACGGCAGGCAGTCGATTCTGATTACGCTGCGCAAAATTCTCATCCCTAAGACCGCCGGGCGGATAGAGATCGAACCGGCAGTGGTCTCGACGGATGTCGCCGTCGGGCGGGTGCAGTCGCGGAGCCTCTTCGGCTCACAGGTCAGATATCAGCGGTTCATGGTGGAATCGGAGCCGCTGGAGTTGACGGTGTTGCCTCTTCCCGAAGAAAGCAAACCGGCCCAGTTCTACGGCCTGGTCGGACGATACACAATTGAAGCTTCCGCGACTCCGACGCAAGTCAGCGTCGGCGATCCCATCACGCTAACCATCAGGATCGGCGGCGGCACATACTTGAAACCAGTCCGGTGGCCCGCGCTCGAACAGGTGCCGGATCTGGCGGCCAATTTCAAGATTCCCTCTCAGAAGGCATCACCCGCTATTGCGGGCGGCGTCAAAGTCTTCACGCAGACTATACGAGCCAACAACGACAACGTAACCGAGATACCCTCAGTTCCGCTGGCGTACTTCGACGCCGAAAAGGGCAAGTACGCAACAGTACAAAGCGAGCCGATAAAACTCGATGTCGCGCCGACAAAGATCCTTACCAATGCAGACCTCGAAGGTGCTGACTTCGCTCCAGTAAACAGAGAAGTCGAGGCGATAAAGAAAGGCCTGTCCGCCAATTACGAAAACCTTGATGTGCTGAAAGACATGAGCTTCTCGCCGCTGGCCGCCCTGGCGAATCCCGTCTATGCGGCGATTTGGGCCTTGCCCCTGCTGACGTTCATATCGAGCGTAGTGGCTAAACTCCTCACGAGCACCAGTCCCGAGAAAGTGGCGATCAGACGCCGCCGGCAAGCCTGCGGCAGAGCAATCGCGCAGTTGAAGAAAATGGCCTCGGCAGACAGTGACCGGCGAGGCGAACTGCTTGTTTCGATCATGAAGCAGTATATCGGCGATCGTTTTGACAAGACGGCAGGTTCTCTTACGCCGGATGACTGTTATGATGCGATTACCGCCGCGACAGCAGATGAACAGAATGCCGGCAAATACAGAGAGACGATAGCCGATTTTGAAGCGGGGCGCTACGCGTCGATGGAGGTGAATGTTACCGCCGAGAGAATAAGGGAAATCGTCCAACTTGTTCGCGCCGTTGAGAAGAATTGCGGAAAATGATTAGAAGAAGTGTCTCTATAATACTGCTCGGCCTATTTTTGCATTGCCCAGTCTCCTCGACAGGCGCTGCTGTGACCAGGGAGCAAACCTATTCGCTTTTCGAGAAGGCGAATCAAGCCTTCAGGCGGGCAAATTCGATCGCCGATGATCCGGACCAGGCAGAAAGGCTCTACGAAGAAGCGATACTGAATTACGAAAAGATAGTAAGTGACGGCCAGGTAAGAAATCCCAAGCTCTATTATAACCTTGGCAACGCTCATTTTCTCAACGGGGACATCGGCAACGCGATTTTGAACTATCGCCGAGCCGAGAAGTTCGACAGATCCGACACAAACATCCAGAAGAATCTCGCTTTCGCGCGCAGCAGAAGAGTCGACACGGTCGCAGTCAAAACCGAGGACCGCATCCTGCAGACTTTGTTCTTCTGGCACTATGATTTCTCCATCAAAACAAAGTCCTCTGCTGCGTGTGTTTGTTTTGCGATCGTCTGTATGAGCCTTACAGCTATCACATGGCGCGGGAAGGCCACCCCGTGGATCGCGACGTCAGTCATTTGCGGTCTCTTGACGATTTGCTTTCTCACATCAGTGGTACGGGAAACTCAGGCTCGCATTAAAAGAGTCGAGGGTGTCATTACGACCGAGGAAGTTGTCGCTCGCCAGGGTGACGGGCGAAATTATCCCGAGAGCTTCAAGGATCCGTTGCACGCCGGAACGGAATTCGATTTGCTCGAACGTCGAAGCGGCTGGCTCCACGTGAGACTCTCCGACAACAGTGACGGCTGGATTCCGGACAATTCATCTGACTTGATCTGACTCCGAAAGCACGACGCAAAGGAATGACCACCGCACCCCGACCCGCGACAGCCGGCAGGCGATTTGGTGGAGGGCCCGGAGCCGGAGCCTGGATGGCCACCGAAAGATTATATACCGGTTAGTTGGTGTTGTCCGTCTTTGGAAGGAAGTCATCCAGGAAAGTGGAAAACACCGCGATCTTCAAGTGACAAATCAGCACGGGCGAAGCCCATCCTATCTTTTTTCGAGCAGAAGCTGACTTTTAGTACTCAGCTTCCTTATCATTCTTGCCGGCATACCAGCGTTTTGGCACATCTTCGCCTTCGGAATATGCGATTGGAGATGCATGGCCGTCTAACCAGAGGGTATTACAATGGCCGCTCTCGTATTTCTGCGAGCGGTTATGACGATATATTTCAAAGATCGCATTTTCATAAAATTGCCCGCCCCAACTGGCGCCGCCCGGCCGCCATTGAGGTATATTCGTTTGCCCCTGCCGATATAACATATCGCCGTTATCATCCAGTAACTGTTCAAAGTGGTCCTGGCAGAGGATAAATTGAGCCGGGGTGACATTGACGCCGTTATTGGTGAGCTTTGTCCCTTTCAAATAGCGCATATAACGATTTTGGCCGTAGCTGGCGATTTTGGCGTCTTCCTGCGACTCGTTAAACCAGTGCGGCTGTTTGGAACTGGGGCAGCCGAATAATTTTGGCGATTGCACGTATTCATGATACGCCACCCCCCAATAGCTCCTGGAATCGTCTTTGTCTATTATCGTACCGTCGACATTATGCCACATAATCTGGTTGGAGCCCCAAATGCCGGCTTTCGGCATGTAAAATGCTCCGTCATTATCACCCAGATACAATGTCAAACCCAAACCTAATCCCCTCAGATGCGCCTGGCAAACGGCGTTTTTCGCCTGCTGCTTGACCTTCCTCAACGCCGGTATTAGAATCGCCAGTAATAACGCAATAATCGATATTACAACCAGCAACTCAATTAGTGTGAAACCTCTTTTTTCGCGCATGACTGATGGGCCTTTTGACTCTTCAACCATTACAATGATTATACCCCTCCCAAGCAAGGCAGATCAAGGGGAAAACAGAATGCAGCAGACACCAATTCAAGAAATCGTAGAAAGCCACGCCGAGTTGGACTGATTATGCGAAACAAAGCCAATTTCCGTATGCCTTATTATGCAAAACAGGGCCAATTCAAAGCCGATTTCAACATCCCTCCTCCAAAGTAGCGGCAAGAATAACACTGCGTCGGGAACTTCTTTGCGGCTCTGGAGCCGCCGGGAAGATTGGTTCTCCTCGCTTGACGGGCAAGCTCGTCTCGCAGGAAAACCTGGAAATTTTCGAAAAACAGGTCAATAAAAACCTCGGACGGGCGTCTATATATGTGAAAGGATTGAAATTCGGCATTTATGTGAGATTAGCAGCGAAAGATGATTGCTATGGATACACAAGATATAATCAACATAGGGCGCAGAGCCAAGAGTGAGACCGAGGCCTTTATAAATCGTCACTTTAACGACCGGGCCAAAGGATGGCCCAAGACTTCGTTTTGGGGCTATACGTGCGCCGGATGCTCTCAAAAGCGGCAGGGCAGAAAACGCCCAATCCTACAAACTCAATAGACGCCAGAATCAGCCCAAATCGAAGAAGCTCTTGCTGGTTGCGGTTACCGCCTCGGCGAAATCGGCTGGGTCCATTCCTTTTAGTTCGGCTAAATGCCGCGCCGTGTGAATCATCAGGGCCGGCTCGTTTATCTTTCGCTTTCGCATCGGCTCCGGCGACATGTACGGGCAATCGGTCTCGAGCATCAGTCTGTCGGTCGGTATAATCTCGGCTGCCCGGCGGATTTCGGCGGCGTTCTTGAAAGTCACCACCCCGGTAAGAGAGATGTAGAAGCCGTGGTCGAGAATGATTCTTGCCTGCTCGGCCGTGCCGCTGAAGCAATGGAAGACGACTCCCCGGAGCCTGCCTTCGAAGCCGATGAACTGCTCCAGGATATCCATCATATCGGCGAACGCCTCCCGGCAATGAATGATTACGGGCAAATGCAGCTCCCTGGCAACTTTCAGTTGTGCGGCGAAGGCTCGCCTCTGGTCGGATTGATTCGAGAAGTTGTAATGAAAGTCCAGCCCCGTCTCGCCAACGGCGACGACCTTCTCACTTTTGGCGAGTTCTTTGAGCTCGGCGATAGTCTCGGCCGTGAAATCCTTGGCCTCATGCGGATGGACCCCGACGGCGGCGTACATATTCTCGAACCGCTCGGCCAACTCGACCGCCTTTCGGTTTTCCTGCGAATCGGTCCCTACCGTTATCCACCCGGTCACCCCCGCAGCGGTACTCCGCTGGACAACCGCGTCGATCTCCCAGGCCAACTGCTCAAACGTCAAATGACAATGTGTGTCAATCAGTTCCATGATCTCTAAGGTACAAAGGCGTTTTCATGATGTCTTATTTGCACGGGGCCTTTTTGGCCTAATATTACTGTCACTACGTCGAAGCGTAAGGGGCGGTCTTCAATTTCGTTGGTGGCGAGGAAGTAGCGTGCGGTCCGGACCATTTTGGCTTTCTTGCCGGCGGTAATCGCCGACTCGGAGGGGCTGAAGCTTTCGTTCGCCCTGGTCTTTACCTCGACAAAGACAATAGTCCTGTCGGCATCGACCATGACAAGATCGATTTCGCCTCTCTTGCATGAAAAATTATGGGTGAGGGTCTTGAGACCTTTGCGTTTGAGGAACTTCTCGCTGCGTTCTTCCCCCCATTGTCCGAGCAGCTTTCTGTCCGCTAACAGCCTGGGTCTGTTCACCAGCAGATTCAGCATGTCGCACCTCGTCAGTTGAGTTTTGAGTTCTGAGGTTTGAGTGTTGCGTGTTGAACTTGCCCATCCACAAACTCAAAACTCAAAACCAAGCACCCAAAACTCCTTCTTTCGTCACTTGGAGACGGTGTGCGTGCTGTGCCGCTGGGCCAGCTTGACAGCCTTGCCCGTTCGTTCCCGGAGGTAATATAGCTTGGCCCGTCTGGTCTTGCCGCTTCGGATCGCCCGGACGCCGAGCACGTTGGGCGAGTGCAGCGGGAAGATCCGCTCGACGCCCTCGTTGTTGACGATTCGCCGGACCGTGAAGGTTTCATTAACACCCCGGCCCTTGCGGGCGATCACCGTGCCGGTAAATGTCTGCGTGCGTTCCTTTTCTCCCTCTCTGATTCGGCAGCGAACGTCAACGACATCGCCTATCTCGAAGTAAGGAATCTTCTCCTTGAGACTCTTGCTTTCAACTGCATCCAGTATTTCAGTTTTCACTGGTCTTTCTCCTATTCTGCATAGTCGTTAGTGAACCGTATTCGGCGAACGATAGATCACCTCAGCCGGCCCTCGCCGGCGGCGACAGGCCTTTGCCAAACACATTCCACCAAATACAAAACTCGAATGTTAACGATATTTCTTTCCAAGGACAAGCAAATTCTCAAAAATTCGCGTTCTTGGCCGATTCCCGGCTCTCCAGACCCCAAGATGGCCCTCAAAAAGGCCAAATTCGTTGACACCAACCTGTCAATTTGCTACAATCCCGTAGTATCTTAGGCAGCAGGTCCGCGAGTGAGCAAGAGGACAAGCCCAAGCGTTTGGCTGGCAATCTCCGTGCTTTCTGCAGCCCTGCACCAACACTGACCTTCTATGCAAGGAGAGATGATGAGTAAGACGATTGCTCCGGTGATTGCTCTGATTCTGGCTCTGGCCGGTGCCAACGGGCAAGCCCAGTTTATCTTCGGTACTTCCACGAATCTGGGGCCCGGTGTCAATAGCGTCACCTCCGACGGCTCGCCGGACATTTCCGCCGACGGACTGGAACTTTACTTTGATTCCATTCGTCCCGGGGGGTTGGGTGATTGGGACATTTGGATGGCAAAGACGACAACCGCCCACACCGATTGGGACAACGTCGAAGTGCTTCCGGCGCCCGTCAACAGTTCGTACAGTGACTCCGGCCCCTGCATTTCGGCCGACGGCTTGAGCCTCTACTTCGCCTCGGACCGGCCCGGAGGACATGGCGACTCCGACATATGGGTCACGACGCGCCCGACGGCAGATGAGCCCTGGGCCGAACCCGTGAATCTCGGATCAATCGTCAACAGCTCCTCTTATGATAATCATCCGAGCGTCTCCGCCGATGGCCTGACCCTGTACTTCGGTTCCAGCCGCGAGCCCTGGCCCGGTTACTACGATCTGTTCGTGACCAGGCGCCCAACGGTAACCGACGCATGGCAGAGACCTGTCAAAATGGTCCAGGGAATCAACACGACGGACTACGAGATGTCTCCGGACATATCGAGTGACGGCCTGATCCTTTTCTTCGACCGACGCACCGTGCTCGGAGGCCGGGATGTTCTGATGGCAACACGAGGGAGCGCCGACGGGCCCTGGATCGAACTGCACTCCTACGGCTCGCCGCTGAACAGTTGGTCTCACGATACTGACCCGAGCATTTCGGCCGACGGCACCAAGCTCTACTTCGGCACCACCCGGCCAGGTGGCTCGGGAGAACAAGACCTTTGGCAGATTCCTATCGCTCCCGTGCGCGTGATGCCGGATTTTGATTTCGACGGGGTAGTAAACATGGTGGATTATGCCGAACTCGCACACCACTGGCTGGATAGCACGCCGGCATTTGACATCGCCCCGCCGCCCAACGGTGACGGCATAGTGGACCACAGAGATCTAGCCGGTTTGCTCACCTACTGGCTGACGGACTTTCGCTTGGTAGCTCACTGGAAGCTTGACGAAACCGAAGGCGCGTTTGCCGAAGACAGCGTGGCCGACTTCGATGGCACGCTTCATGGCGACCCCAACTGGGCGCCCGCGGGCGGGATGGTCAATGGCGCGCTTGGCTTTGATGGGATCGACGATTTTGTTGAGACGCAGTCCGTCCTGGATTCGCAAGACGGTGGATTCAGCATCTATGTCTGGATCAGGGGCGGTGCGCCGGGGCAGGTAATCATATCTCAGGTGACTGGGCCCGGAATTGGCCGAAACTGGCTTTACGCCGACCCATCGGACGGCAAGTTTATGGCGGACCTGAGAAATACCGGCCGCACGGGATTTCCTATTGGTTCGCAGACTGTGATCACCGACGGCCTCTGGCACGAGATCGGCTTTGCGTGGGACGGAGAATACAGGCGCCTGTACGTCGACGGCCAGGAGGTCGCTGCCGATGAGAGTCCGTTGTCCGGACTGAACATCGCCAAGGGCGGCCTGTTGTTCGGCGCCGACAGCACCCTCGACAAAGGCACCTTCTTCTCAGGTCTGATCGACGATATCCGAATCTACAACAAAGCAGTAACACCCTAGGAACTGCATTGTCAGCAAGAGATGGCTCCGGAAAGCTATTGCTCGCGCCCTTTGACGGGCCAGTTGACCGATTCGGTTCGGGCACTCTTCAGATACGCCTCAAACTTTGCCACCACGTCGGGGTGCTCGGCGGAGATGTCATGCTCTTCTGCGATATCTTCGGCGAGATCATAAAGCTCCAGCGGCTTGCCCGGCGCTATGCGCACGGCCTTGTAGCTGCGCCAGCGCAGCGCCTGCTGGAAATTACTCTCGAAGAATTCCCAGTACAGGAATCTATCATCCGTCTTCTGTTCTTTGCCCAGCAGGGCCGGCAGAACACTGATGCCGTCGATGTCTGAAGGCGGCTTTGCGCCGGTCAACTCGGCCAGTGTCGGCAGCAAATCGGCGAAGTACCAGACAGCGTCGCTGATTTCACCTGCGCCGACTTTGCCGGGCCAGCGGGCAATCATCGGCGTTCGGATACCGCCTTCGTACATGTCGCGTTTGCGGCCCCGCAGCGGGCCCGAGC
The DNA here is from genome assembly GCA_016782865.1 of Phycisphaerae bacterium. Taxonomy (GTDB): domain Bacteria; phylum Planctomycetota; class Phycisphaerae; order Sedimentisphaerales; family Anaerobacaceae; genus SG8-4. The sequence goes on along the minus strand of JADHXR010000007.1, from coordinate 57,989 downwards.
TGTCGAAAACTCCCTCCCAGCGCCTGGCCGCGCCGTTGTCCGAGCAGAAGAACACGAGCGTCCGCTCGTCGATTTCCAATTCCTCGAGCAGCGCCATAATCCTGCCGACGTCACCATCCACTCGCGTAATCATCGCCGCGTGCACTTTGGCATCGGCGGACCAGGGCTTGTCCGCATAGTGTCCGGCGCTGGGTATCTCGTATTTCGCATGCGGGACCGTGTAGGGCAGATAGAGAAAGAAAGGATCGTCCTTGTGACGGCTGATAAAATCCAACGCAAAATCCGTGAACATATCGTGCGTATACTGCTGCCGCTTACCGTTTGCGTTTCCTTCGAGCAACTGCTTTTCTTCGTTGCGCCATAGGTAGGGCGGATAGTAGCTGTGGGCGCTCTGCTGATTCAGATATCCGAACCATTCGTCGAATCCCTGCCGGTTGGGCACGCCCGTCGTTTCGGGTTCGCCCAGCCCCCACTTGCCGGTAATGCCGGTGACATAGCCGACCTGCTTGAGCACCTCTGCGACGGTGACATCGCGGGCTTCGAGCGGCACGCGTTTCTGCGGGCCGACACCCCCGACGTCGGCCTTGTTGCCCCGCACGCGGGTATGGCCCGTGTGCAGGCCGGTCATCAGAACGCTTCGCGACGGCGCGCAGACGGTCGAGCCGGCGTAGCAATCGGTAAAGCGTGTCCCCTCGCGGGCGAGCGTGTCGATATTGGGCGTTTGGATGTGCTTCTGGCCATAACAGCCCAGGTCGCCGTAGCCCATGTCGTCAGCCATGATGAAGATAATGTTGGGCCGTTCCGGCGAGCTTCTACCGCCGGCAAATTCACCCTCGCACCCGGCCACACCCAGCATTGCCGCCGCGGCGCCACCGGCTGTCAGAGACAAGAAATTGCGTCGATTCAGTTTGTTCATTTTGACCTCGCTATTATTACACATCCTGAGTATTGACTTAGAGACATCCCTTTGGTCTATTATAGATATAAGAACAAAGAGACGAGATATCAAGAAAGAAAGCCGGGACAGATCGGCGAAGTAGGGCAGACATGGACATGAAGCAAAATATAGAGTCCATACGAATCGAAAAGAAGAGACCGCGCGGCAAAAGGAAAGATCGACACATAGTTTCCTTTGTTCTGCCCGTCATTCTCACGATCCTTTTCCCAGGGGGAGGGATCTTCTATCTGTTCGGCAGGTTCAGCCCCAGTGCTGGATCATTCGGTCACGTTTGCATGTTATATCCCGTCGTAGGTGTCTTCATTCTTTGGTGTTTCTTCACAGGGATCGGGAAATCATCCGACCGTAGCGGAAAACGCAAGAGAAACGAAAGACTTCTGAGCATTGCCGAAACTGGCGTCCCATTAATCTTTGTTGGATTACTTGTGGGAAGTTTCTTTCTTCCAGAAGCAGAATACCTTGGGTACGGCTACAAGTTCTTCATGTGTGGTTTGAAAGACCGAATAGAAAGCAAAGCTGATATTGGAGCTACACGGGCCTGGCTGCAATCGCTTGGCAATGAAGATTATGACGATCATTACGATCGTATCCCTCACCCCGAATGGCCGGAATCAGTGAGAGTGTTGAAACCGGGTGTTGTTTTTATTTCGGCGGACGAGAATGGTAATGCCAAGGTCAGGTTGATGTGGGGTTCCGGCCCTATGGGGCATTGGGGTGTGGTGATAGCAATGAAGGACATGAAGATTCCGCCATCGGATTTCAGTCTATATGGCGAGTATAGATTGCCTGTGGAACCCGGCGTATATGTCTGGTGGGCGTTGGAATGAGCGTTGTCCGCCTGTGAGCCGCATTTGGGAGTTTGGTATGGATGAGAAAGAGACTTTGGCTGCAACACAAATCAGAGAGAAGAGACCTCGCTGCAAACAGAAGGCCTCGATCGCAATTTTCCTTGTGTTGCCGGTCATATGTATACTCCTTATCTTCTCATCGGGTTGGATCTTATATCTCCATGGCAGATTCAGTCCCTACGCCAGTACGCGCGGCATCATCACGATCCTGCTTGCCGCATCGGCCATTTTTATTGTCTGGTGCCTTATTACGCGTATTGTGAAATTGTTCGATCCCCATGTGCGAAGAGACAGAGAGAAGAGAATCGTAATCGGCGCCGAGATTGGTTTTCCGACTTTGGTGTTTGTCGGCCTGTGCATCATAGCACGCTTCATTCCGATCAAACTTGGGTCACTGCAGCCTGATTTCATGCATGGCTTTAGAGACAGGGTCAGAAGCAAGGCCGATGTTGGAGCCATACGGGATTGGCTGGGAACACTCAACAAAGAAGATTGTGCACGTAGGAGTTTCGTGCTGCGTTCCGGTTCAGGTTGGTCCAAGATACAATGGCCCGACTCGATTGACTGGCCTGAATCAGTCAAAGTGTTTAGGCCTTACTTTATCCAATTTCCTGTGGACGACAATGACAATCTCAAAATAAGACTATGCTGGGGCACCGGCATGACAAGGAGCTGGGGCGTGGAGATTGGACCCGAAGACATGAAAATACCTCCCTCGGATTTGAAGCGATATGGAGAACGCAGATTACCTCTGGAACGCGGAGTTTATGTCTGGCATGAGGTGCGATAGCCGGGTGCAGCCAGCTAAGTTCCCCTTTGCCGTCATTTCGACCGGAGTCCCAACGGTAGTTGGGATGGAGCGGAGGAATCTGTTTCAAATAGATCTCTCCATTCCGCCTTCGGCTCCAGTCGAGATGACAGGCTTTGAACGAGACCGAATGGGTGTGGAATGACAGAAAGAAACGATGGCAAGTCGCTCAACTGTCATCGTTCTTGAGCAAATCCGGGCGCCATTTCTTTGTACGTTCCAGAGATTGTTGCCGCCGCCATTCGGCGATTTTGGCGTGGTCGCCGCTCAGGAGGATTTCGGGGACCTTCATACCGCGGAAGACTTCCGGTCTTGTGTAGTGGGGGTATTCCAGAAGACCGTCACTGAACGAATCGTCCCTGGCCGAGTCTTCATCGCCCAGCGCGCCGGTTAATAATCTGACCACCGCGTCGATGATCACCATCGCGGCCAATTCCCCGCCGCTCAGGACATAGTCGCCTATCGAGATTTGTTCGGCACCGAGGCCCGTGCGGACGCGCTCGTCGAATCCCTCGTATTTGCCGGCGATCAGGATCAGGCGCTTTTCGGCGGCCAGTTCGAGGGCTTTCGCCTGATCGAAAGGCCGGCCCTGCGGTGTGAGCAGGATGGTCCTGCCCGGTTCCGGTGACAGACTTTGCACGTGCTCGAAGCAGTCAAAGACGGGGCCGGGCATCATTACCATACCCGGCCCGCCGCCGTAAGGCTTGTCGTCGACTTTTCTGTAGTTATCCGTCGAAAAATCTCTTATGTCGGTAAGAGCGATTTCAACCAGCCCGTTTTCCTGAGCCCTCTTGACTATCGAGCAGCTCAAAGGCGATTCGAAAACCTGCGGAAAAAGCGTAAGAATATCTACCCGCATCACAGCAACAGCATGGGCAACAAGTTGCCCATCCTACATTGTTGTTATTGCTTCGTCAATCCGTGAAAATCCGTGTAATCGGTGGTTATCACTCTTTGGTCTCATCCTCGGTTTTTTCCTCGGCCGCCTCTGCCTCAGGCTTGTCCTCGGCCGCTTCGGGCTCGGGCTTCTCTTCAGCTTCTTTTGCTTCAGCGGCGGCTTTTTCTTCGGCTTTGGCCTTGGCCTCGGCGTCGGCTTTGGCCTTCTCTTCAGCCTCGGCTTCGGCCTTGACCTTGGCTTCAGCGTCCGCTTTGGCCTTTGCTTCGGCCTCTTTCTTGGCCTTGGCATCGGCGTCCGCTCTGGCTATCGCTTCGGCGTCGGCTTTAGCCTCGGCGTCGGCCTTGGCTTTCTCGGCGGCTTCCTTTGCTTCAGCGGCGGCCTTTTCTTCCGCGGCCTTGGCATCGGCTTCGCCTTTGGCCTTTTCCTCGACGGCCTCGGCTGCTTTCTTAGCCGCTATTCTATCAGTATTGTCGAAAGGCTTGCCTTTGGCCCGGGCGATAGCCTTGGCCCTGGCCCTGCGGGCGTCCTTCTGCTCGGCGTGTTTGCTCTTGATCCCCTCGCGGAGCAGGATCTGCGCGACTGTCTCGGACGGGATCGCTCCCTTCTCGAGCCAATACTTTGTGCGTTCGTGGTTGAGCACAATCTGCTTTGTCGGGTCCTTTGCGATCGGATCATAATGACCCAGCTTCTCGAGCACTCTGCCGTCGCGCGGCGTGTGGGACTCGACCGCATTGATCCTGAAGAATGGTCGATGCCGTCGGCCCATCCTCGTCATTCTCAATTTTACTGACATGATTTGTTCCTTTCTCTATTCTATCATCAATTCCCGTGACCTCTTCATTGTATGTCACGAAACACGTTTGCAACTCAGGGCGTAACCGTTGAAGAAGATCGCCAGGTTAGCCTGGTCGATCTGAGCGTCGGCCGCGAGCCTCTGCACCTGCTCATCGGTCAGCCTGTCAGCGTTCAGCTTCTCAGCCGGTGTCATTATCGCTACTGCCTTCTTCAATTGCTCCACCTCTTCTGCGCTCGGGGCGGCGAGCATCGCCAGCTCGCTGGCGCCTTCGATATCCTGGAACTGATTTCGCACGAGCCTGCCGTACTCGTCATCCGAAAAGCGGGCGACTTTTTCAAGATATTGCTCGATTGTCATCTTTCTTGTTACTGTCATATCACTCATGCCCCCCTAATGAATTGAGGAACTATTTGCATTAGTTCATCGTCAAAGGTTTTGGGGTGACGACCAGGCCGGCCTCTCGCTGGTTGCCCTTTCGATTGCCGTCACCGAGATCCTCGCGGGCTTTTTCGGCCAGCGAGAGAAGACGTTCGACTGCGTCAGGATTTCGCTCGGCGACGTTGGTTGTCTCGCCGATGTCGGCGTTAAGGTCGTACAGTTTCAACGCCGCCTTTGTCGTCTGGTTTTTCCTCTTGATCTCGTACGGCAGATGCAGCTTCCATTTGCCCGAGCGCACCGCCTGCAACTGGTCCACGTAATAATAATAAAACGCCTCGTGCGGCGACTTGGCGCCTCTTTCGCCCGCCATGAGCGGCCAAATATCTTTGCCGTCTATGATGCGGTCTTCGGAAACTTTCGTGCCGGCCAGCCTCGCCAAAGTGGGCAGCAGGTCCAGCGTCGAAGTCAATTCGTCACACTCGGCGCCGGCCGGTATCCTGGATGGCCAGCGCATCACACAGGGCTCGCGCATGCCGCCTTCCATCGTGCTGCCCTTGTAGCCCGACAGCGGCAGATTGCTGCCGCCCCAGCGATTGGCGGCGCCATTGTCGGAGGTGAAGATGACCAGCGTGTTTTCGTCGACGCCCAGCTTTTTGAGCGCCGCGAGGATTTCACCGGTGGACCAGTCGATCTCTTCGGTAGCGTCGCCGTAACCGCCGTTGGCGCTCTTGCCGCGGAATTTGTCACTCGAATGCACGGGGTTATGCACCATTGTGTGCGGCAGATAAACAAAGAACGGCTTGTCCTTGTCCTTATTGGCAGTGATGAACTTGATTACCTCTTCGGTGTAGCGCTTCGTCACCGTGTTCTGGTCGACGGGCGCTTCGATAACCTTCTCGTTTCGCATCAAGGGCAGCGGTGGATTCTGCTTGCGCTGCCTGGACCCCATATCGTTGCTGTAGGGGATGCCGTAGTAGTAGTCGAAGCCCTGCCGCGTGGGCAGAAACTCCGGTTGATCGCCCAGGTGCCACTTGCCGACGCAGGCGGTCGCGTAGCCCTGTGATTTGAGCACCTCGGCGATGGTGATTTCATTCGGATTGAGCCCCTTCTTGGCGACGGGGAACAGCACCCATTCGTTGCGGGCGCTCTTGTGCATGTTGACCCGGCGGGGATAGCAGCCGGTCATCAGACTCGACCGCGAGGGCGTGCATACGCCGCTGGTGACATAGAAGCTCGTAAAGCGCGTGCCTTCTTCGGCCATGCGGTCGATGTTCGGCGTGCGATGTTTCATCGAGCCGAAGCAGCCGAGATCGCCGTAGCCCATGTCGTCGCAGAAGATGATTATGAAGTTGGGTCTATTTGCAGCCCGGCGCGCACCGCGGGCAAAGTCAAAGAGCACCACGCCGGCGGCAGTAGCGCCGGCGAATCTCAGAAAACCGCGACGGTTCACGTTTTCGTTCCTCATCGTTTCCTTATCTTTCCTCTTCGCCGCATGACTTTTTTTCGCTTCGAGCGCTGCTTGATCTTTCTGCCCGATGACATCATCTGGCTCAGTGCGCCCATATTCAGGCCGCCCTTGAGCAGGTTCCCGAGCCCGCCGAGGGCGCCGCCGCTGAGTTTCTTGAGCATGTCTCTGCTGCGCTTGAATGTCTTGACCAAGCTGGAGACATCATGAACCTGAACGCCGGCCCCGGCGGCGATTCGCCTTCGTCTCGACAAATCTATCAGGTCCGGGTCGCGCCTTTCCTGCAGTGTCATCGAGTGAACAATTGCTTCCATCTGCCCGATTTCGGCGCCGTCGAGGTCCAGGTCGTCGAGCTGGCCTCCCATGCCCGGCATCATTTTCATCATGTCTTTGATGCCGCCCATCTTCTTGACGGCCTGCATCTGCTTGAGGAAGTCGTCGAAGCCAAAACTGCCCTTTGCCATCTTCTTCTGCAGCTTGACTGATTCGGCGGCGTCGAAATGCTCCTGGGCCCTTTCGACCAGGGTCACGACGTCGCCCATACCAAGAATTCGGCCGGCCATCCGATCGGGGTGAAATTCTTCGAGCTTGTCGAGTTTTTCGCCGACGCCGATGAACTTGATGGGCTTTCCCGTGACCGCTTTGACGCTCAGCGCCGCTCCGCCTCGGGCGTCGCCGTCGAGTTTGGTGAGGATGACGCCGTCAAGCTCGAGACGCTCGTTGAACTCTTTGGCCGAGTTGACCGCGTCCTGACCGGTCATCGCGTCGCAGACCAGGTATATCTGCTGCGGGGTCACCGCTTTTGCGACATTGGCTACTTCGTCCATCATCTCCTGGTCGATGTGCAGCCGGCCGGCGGTATCGAGAACGACCACGTCGTGGCCGTTTTCCCTAGCGTGCTTGACGCCGTTTATCGCGACCTTTACGGGGTTCTTGCTCTGCTCGCTATAGACGTCGATTTCCAACTGCTCACCCAGGATGATCAATTGGTCGATAGCGGCCGGTCTTTGCAGGTCGTCGGCGACCAGAAGTGGTTTCTTGCCTTTCGAGACCAGGTATTTGCCGAGCTTGGCGGCGGTTGTCGTTTTACCGCCACCCTGCAGGCCGGCTAACATGATCACGGTAGGCCCAGGCGAGACAAAATAAATCTGCGTATCGACGGGCCCCATCAGCTTGGCCAGCTCGTCGCTGACGATCTTGACCATGACCTGGCCCGGATGGAGGCTCTTTATGACCTCGGCGCCGAGGGCCGCCCGCGAAACGTCCTTGCAGAAGTTCTTGACGACGTTGTAGTTAACGTCGGCCTCTAGCAGGGCCTTGCGCACCTCGCGCATGGCATCCGAGACGTTCGCCTCGGTAATCCGCCCCCGGCCGGAAAGCGACTTAAAGACCGAGTTAAATTTTTCCGTCAATGACTCAAACATGGTTCCATTCTCGATTCTTGAGTATCAGACCCCAATAATCCAGACAAACTTGGAAGTATAGGGCCCCGAAGACCATTCTGCAAGAGCAAAATCGCCCAAATCGGAGGATATGGGGATACGTCGCGGACGCGCCGGAAAGCTTGAATATCCGGAAGAAACTTGGTATTCTGCCATAGACGAAACGCCGTGGCGCTGCTGGGCGAGACCGGGGGGATCTCAGTTTGTGTCTTCATGCGTGTTTTGTGGCGTAATCGCCCAGGAAGAGAAGGTTGACCGTAAGATCATTCAGATTCTGCGAGCTGTTACTATTGTGTTTTCTGGCGCTGGGCATTGCGCTTCTCTCGGTTTGCGCGGCGGGGCCGGGAAACTCTTTGGGCCTCTGAAGTTGCCGGGTGACGAGATTGTACTTGCAAATCCCGTACCGGCAATGTATTATACTGATTGGTGGCGGATGTGTTTCTCTTTGGCTCGGTTGGAGTGTGTCCATCCGGCACAGCTACACGTTAAGGAGTATTGTGAAAGCATCATTCATTTCCGGCATCAGGCCGAGGAGGTCCGTCATGTCTGATTGTAGAGTCCTGCGAAAGTATTCGTCTTTGTGTTTGGCCCTGGTTGTTGTGGGCATGATTTGCCGTCCGTGTGGAGCGCAGGAGCCGAATAAGCTGCCCCTGGATGATCCGAACGCTGTGATGCAAGTTGTGCTTTCGGCGGTGAAAGCTATCGAGCAGCCGACTACCGGACGAGGCATCGCAATAGTGAAAACAGAAAACTATCGCGAATCTATGGACGGCAAGGAGTTTATGGTGCATTTCGTCTTCAAGGATCAGAAGTCAAGAGAGGACTATTTCGAACATGATGGAGAGCACAGAGGCCCAAGAGTGTGTGCCGTAGCCAAGTCCGACAAGGGTTATATTACAGCAAGGTCAGCGGTTGATATTCGTCCGTCGGAGTCCTACAGGCGCGAAATCGGGCGGGATTTCCACCCTGATACTTTTTTGAAGTTCTTCGGCGCCCAGTCGTTGGCCGAATGGCTGAAATACCAGTTGGAGCACAAATTTGATTACCCAGGGACGAAGACGGACAGGTCCGTTGAACTGGACGATGACGGCGTGCTCCACGTTTCGGTGCGAACTTATGCGACGACGGGCACCAAGCATGGTCGCGAAGAAATCGCGCGTGCAGTCAAGATTTCGTTCGATACGCAAAAAGGGTATCGGCCCGTATACTACGAGAGGAAGGTCACGAGAGCAGACGGCTCATGGTACACAAGGCAGGCCAAACTCCAGTGGGCCAGGTTTGGCTCGGCATGGTATGTGTCGGCCTTCGAATGCAACCTGCTGCCGAGCAACCGCGATCACATAATTGGCACGATAAAGGACTTCAGCCCCGACGTGACTGTTTCGGATGCCGAGTTCACTTTGGAAGGGATGGGCATTCTCGATAGAACGTTCGTGCATGATAGAGTCGCCGGCAAAGACTACTGGTACAAATCCCCCAAGCTTTTCCTAGCGGATCCGGAAATACCGCCAAAAGAGGCTGACCTGGTGCAAAGGATACGAGAACAGCAATCGGCAGCCGCCAGTCGGGCCAAAGTTGACGACCCCAACCACGCGACAACAAACGCATTCTACCTTCGCATCTACCAGACGGGCAGGCTCATCGGGCCGCTCAGCCTCAAGCCGGGGTCTCTGCTTCCGCCGCTGGACAAAGAGACGTACATCGTAGCTAATCCCACCGAGTCCGAACTCGAAATCAGAAAATGCCTGCGTGAGAGCTTTGGGTACGAATCTAAATATTTTGACTGTACAGTTGTCGAAGTAATTGAAATCATCCGGAAGATGGTGAAACACCGCCTGGGCGACAAGGCTCCGGATGTTCGGATTGAGGATGTGGACGCTCTGATCACGATGGAGATCACCGGAAAAGAGGCTGCATACGACGTGCTTTTCAACATCGCAGCCCAGGCGAAGGCCCGCGTCTTCATCGAAGACGGCGCAGTCGTCCTGAGCCGGAAGAAGCTGAGGGAGATAGCGGCTTTGGAGGTCACCACCAATGATATGGTGGCGAGACGCGAACTGCCATCTCCGTGAACGGGCGCCAGTCGAGGTGTCCGTCTACGTAGAGGATGTTGGCGCCTTCGGGTCTGTCGTGCCGGAGGTGGTTGGTGCGGTCGAAGATCTGCCATCGACTGTACGTGCCGCCGCGGACTTCGGTGAAGCTGGCGGTCTCGGGATCGGCGCCCGTGCTGAGGGTCGCATCGACGACAAGCTCGGTCGACGCGGGCTGTTTGCAGTTGAGCGTTGTGACCCAGTCTTTTTTGGGTGTACCTTCGGGATGATAAGATCTGCCGTTGCGAGTGTCCATCATCCAGAAATAGCCGGTGACTCGGAACTGGTTTTCCCGGCCGGTCTTGGGTTCGTCGAACGTATCAGGATTGGCCGTTATTGGAGCGTTCTGGCTGAACTGCCAGAGATTTGCCATGCCCGGCGTCTTGCTCGGGTCTGTCGGGCAATAGAACGTGCGCCTGTCGCCGCCGGTGGCGATTATGTAGTCAGTCGTGGCGTAGGAGACATCCCACATCCAGTTTCCCGCTGCGTTGAGCGGCAGCTTGGCGTCGTTTTCCGAACCGTACATGGTCATGCTGACGCCGATCTGTTTGAGGTTGTTCTTGCAGACGACCTTCCTGCCCTGCTCCTTGGCCTTCTGCAGTGCGGGCATAAGTATCGCCATCAATAGCGCTATGACAGCAATCACAACTAACAACTCGATTAACGTAAATCCTCGCCGCTCATTCATGGGCTCGCACCGCCTTTCCTGTAAAAACCTGCGTGCAGACAACACTCAGATATTATACGTATTTCGGACGATAAGTCAAAGGAGATTCGCTCGCGATTGTGCATGTTTGCAGCAGAGCAATTGCGATAAGTTCGCTCATCGCATGATCTTGGAAGCGACGACTTTTCGCGCCAGTCGCAGCTTATGCCTCTGCTGGTCACCTGTCGAAAAATATGCTTGCGAATCGGCCGGGATGGGCGTATTCTTTACAAGGCTCGGACGTACGGTGATTCGTGGGCCCTGTAGAGGTTCTGGGCGCCATCCGGATATCTTTGGAAACAATGGAGTTCTACAAGGAGTTCTTTGGACTCTTCACGGAGGAGCATTATGAAAGGCAAACTCATCGTCTTTGCGGCGCTGGTGGCCCTCGCCGTCGCAGCGATCGTTGCGCTGCTAGTGATCTCAGCCAACGACCCGCCGATTGCCGAGTCCTGCGACGTAGCGACACAGGAAGATACGCCGACGTCAATTGTGATAGCGGGCAGCGATGAGGACGCCGATCAACTGACCTTCAGCGTGACAACAGGTCCCTCGCACGGGCGGCTGAGCGGGACGGTGCCGGCGTTGACCTACAGCCCGGATACCAACTTTAACGGCTCGGACAGTTTTTCCTTCAAGGTCAATGACGGCGAGGCCGACAGCGAAGTCGCAGCCGTGTCGATCAAGGTCTCGCCCGTCAACGATTCGCCAAAGGCTTACGACGACAGTGTGAAGACGCAGGAAGATGCGCCGATAGCGACCGTTAAAGTGCTGGCCAACGACACCGACCCGGACGATGACAAGCTGATGGTGATCAATGCCACCCAAGGGACCAACGGCTCGGTCACCATCGGCGTAGACAGCACGCTGGCTTACACCCCCGACAGAAACTTCAGCGGGACCGACACCTTCACCTACCAGCTCAGTGACGGCAAGGGTGGGAACGACACGGCAACCGTGAATGTCACAATCGATCCGGTCAATGATGCGCCTTCGATAACGTCGAAGCCCTCGGAAACAACCAGGGTATGGGCCTCGTACGTTTACGATGTTGAGGCCAAAGACCCTGACCAGGGAGATTCGCTTATCTATGCGCTGACCAAAAAACCCAAAGGCATGACAATAGACCGAGACACGGGATTGATCGAGTGGAGACCGACAAGCGCCCAGGCGGGCGCTTTTGATATAGCGATTAGGGTCTTTGACAGCAACATGATCCGGGCCTGGGACACTCAAACATTCACTGTCTCGGTGACGTCCCTCAGTTCGCCTTTGACGAATACCTTGACCGTGGCAGACTGTTTCAATCAAAAAGGCTCCGATACATTGTCGGCAAAAGATAAGATCAGTGTCGTCGAGGCCAGCAACGACAGCAGGATGGAAATCGAGCCTCGCTCGTACACATGCTATAAGTTCGGCGATGCTTCCATCCCGGCAGGTGCTTCGATAGTCTCGATCATTGTTTATGTCGAGCACTTCGAAGAACTGTCGTTTCAAGATGGGAAACTGCTTTGGAGCGTCGGGACGGGCTGGCCCGACAAACCGGTGGTCTGGGCCTCAACAAATGCTCCCGTGCGGCGGGGCCAAAATAATGAGGCGAAGGATGGATGGGACGTCACAAGTTCCGTCGATACGCCGGAAAAGGCAAACTCGCTTTGTTTGCAGATCAAGAATGATGACACCGCCAACAGGAAAACGCTGGTCGATTCGGTCGGCGCCGTGGTTAAATGGTATTGAATTGGCAACAAGAAATAGTTCAAGGGCCCCATTTGGCATTGAGCGAAATATCGCGTATGTTTTAGTTAGAGAAAGCGAAAAATGCGAGGGAGTCAAGGGGCTGAAGATCTGACAGAAGTTTTGCTTTCACCGACGGTTGCTTTAATCGCATATCCGATGGGCTCGGGCAGGCTGGAAAGATGAGACGCCGCTTGGCATCATAATACTCCTTTCTTCAAATGGGGGGCTGGTCACCAGGGTCAGCCCTCAATTTTTGTGCGCGGTCATATCAGCTCACCAATTTAGGTCCCGCATTTCTAACTGGACTTCTGCATAATCGAGCAATCGTGTTTTGCGCAAGATACCGTTTTTAAGAGTGTCGAAGACTCACCGTCTTTGCGCAAAAACTCCGAGTTCGCTATCGCTCTATCAGACGTTCACGTCCCAAAACAATTCTGTTATCCACAGCATAGTGACACATATCACAAAAACTTCGCCCACACTCCAATATCGCTGCGAAAAACTCTTGACTTTTGTGGACGAATGCGGTAAACTTATGACTAATACGTAAGTTTTGGGGCGGTTAATTTGGACTGGGGGGTTCTCAAGTCTTCCTCTATTGAGCACCCGGATTAGTACGGTTGGTTGCCTGGCAACAAACCATCTGCTGTGGGTGGTCCACAGACAGTAAGCGAGATAGCGTTTTCCATTACATTTGCGGAGAAGGAAATGATGAAGTTGAAAAAGACTTCCACGACCCTTTTTATTGTGACGCTGCTTCTGGGTCTGCCCTGCGCAGTGCAAGCTTATACTGTCAACACCGTGGAAATTGTAAATGCCGGCAACGCCGCAAGCGAGACAATCACTGTCTGGGGCGGCGGCCTGGAAGGCGCCGACGTCCACGCAGGCGTCTATAGGTTCGACAAGACCGCCGGTACAGGCGAGGGAAAACTCTGGGACAACGGCCTTGTCACCGGATTCTGCACCGAGCTTAGCGAGACGGTGCCTACGATCACATCGAAGTACAGCGTCATGCCACTGGAAGACGGCCCCGTGCCGACGAGCTTTCTCGGCGGACCGATGGGCGAGGCCAAAGCCGACTACGTCCGCGAGCTGTGGGGGCGGTTTTATGACTCGAGCTGGGCGTCAGAAGGCCCGTTCACGTGGAAGCAGAATAGTCAGGCGTCGGCCTTTGCCAGTGCCATATGGGAGATAGTCTACGAGGATCTTCCCGCAATCTCGGCCAAGTGGGATGTCACGGTCGACAGCACGGCGGGCAGTCGTGGCTTTGCCAGCGAGTGGGTGGACGCGGACCTCGCCAACGGCTGGCTGCACACGCTGGACGGTACGGGTCCGAAGGCGGATCTGCGAGTCTTTTCTTTCAACGGAAGCCAGGATTATATTGCACAGGTTCCGGAGCCGGCAACCATAGTTCTGCTCGGCATCGGCGGTGCGTTCGGTCTGTTCGGCAGAAAAAGAAACGTTGCTTAAGCGAGTCAGCGAGAGGGAGAAAACAGAGCCGGCGCCGGATGCAGATCGTCCGGTCTGGCCGTCTCTGTTGACCAGTGAGAACTCTTCGGAAGGGAAGAAGGATAACCATCGGCTCATTAAGAAATTGATCAGCAACGCCAGGCCGACCGAATCGTCGATCGGCAGAAAGGGGGGGGACACCTTGATAAAGCAGCGTCACTACTGAATAGGTTGAACAACTCAAATCCGACGGATCGCGAAAACCGTCAGAGTTGCCGCAGGTGGTCTGCGGCGTAAAGTCAATGACGGCCGAGGTCGGAAACATAGCGAATACATGGAGAGGAAAAATGAAAAAACTAGCAATGACCATTCTTGCATTTGCGCTGTGTGCGGCTGGGCCGGCGTTTGCGACGCCGAGCATTGAGTTCAGCCCCGGCGGCAGCACTTCCGGTGGCTGGAACTACGACGGCGTCGGAACGCTCAGTTTCGACCAGTATATAGCGGTCGATTCGGGCATGGCCAGCAACGCCGATGCTTTGGTTGGCGCGTCGGTCTTCGTTCCCACCCTGACAGTGGGCGAAGGGCCGATCGGCACGTACGAGGTCAAACCGCTGGGCAGTTCCGTGCTCACCGTCAGAAGCGAGGACTACTCGACGATCTACCTCAAGGCCACCCTCAATCCGGGCGACCTGGTCCCAATCGGAACGGTGGGCGGTCTCTACACCAGCTTCACGTCAGATTTGACCGACGTGCTGGTAACCGACGAAGGCAAAGCTCTCGGCTCGGCCGTGCTGACCGCCATCGCCAATTCGGGCTTGACAACGCTCGATTTCGAACTCTCGTTGCAGGGCGGAAGCGGAACGAACTATCGCAGCCTCAGCGAGATGCTCATCGGCGGCTTTACCGGCGGCAACGGCTTCAGCGGCGCCATGACCATTCCGGAGCCGACGACGATTGCTCTGCTGACGTTTGGTTCGCTGGCCCTGTGGAGAAAGCGCAAAGCGTCAAACCAATCCGCTGACTAATTACTTGTATTGTCAGGGCTGCGGGTATCATGCTCGCAGCCCTTTATCTGGCAAATAGCGAGGCTTACAAGAAGAGAAAGATTCGGAGCTGCGACATGATTATTCTACGATTTTTGTACAAGATATTTCGTGATCTCTGCGGTTCGAAGGGAACGCTCTCGAACGGCATCGACTCACACAAATGGGAAAGCAAGGCCGAGATCGCCAGAAGCCTGTCGAGTAAGGCTCGGTAGACTCCTCGAAGCGGAGGATCGGCCCTTTCGTCACAGGTTCCAGTCTTTCGAGCTTTTCAGAAATTTGTGCTGTAGGATTACGCCTATCACCATCGGCACTATAAGAATGGTGGGCAAGAACCATTTTACATTGAAAACCAGTCTCTGGACGAGTGCTGCCGTTCTTGAATAGTTGTGCAGGACCGCCAGGAATCCCACCGCAATCAAGCCGCTGCCCCACATACTCGAAAAGAGTATGACAGCGACTTTGAAAATGATAAAGGATATCATACCGCCGGCAACTACCCCGATAAGGCCACCGGCCCAGATATACTTCTCGGGCAAACCGCAGGCGTACCATATCCCCGAGGTGAGTATCCCGCCCGCGGCTGCGCCTAATATACTGACTGCCCACCGCATCAGAGGCACCGAGAGCACTGCCAGTATCCCCATGCCGACCAGCCCGCCCATGAGCTGATTGTTCAAGCCATTGATTTTCTCGGTGAGGGCCATTCCCATGACAAGGCCCAGGAGCCCGAAATTGATGACCACCAATATCTTAAAGACGCGCCAGCCGTAAAAAAGGCAGACCACCCCGAACGATATAAAGGTCACCGCTTCAAGCATCTCCAGCGAAGTGATTTGCTGCCAAAACCGGGTGATCGGCACTACCGCCTGTTCGGCCGCCTCCGGATTTGCATTTCCAGTTGCCTGTGCGAGGATAGTGAGGCAATCCATTATTCGACTCCTTGATCCTTATTCACTTGATTGGCTATGCCTTGCTGTCAGTTCATTACTATTTATCGGCCCATTTGCATAGTTTTCGTTAGCCTGCGAGGCCGCAGGCTCCGGCCTGAGCGTGTCAGGGAGAAGATCCGGCGCCGAAAACTCTTGATAAGTCGGTAATAGATGCTATCGTTGCTGTAGACGATACCAATAAGAATCGATCGTTTATGACAGCAGACAACCGGAACATGAAGTTAATGGAGCCGAGCTTTGCGCCCTGGGAGCCGAAGAAGGACCGCTCGCAACAGATCGCGGTGCTAATGAGCGGCGGGGTCGACAGTAGTGTGACGGCTCATCTTCTCATGGAGCAGGGCTGGGACGTGCTGGGTGTTACGATGAAGATCCCCGTCTCGTGTGACACAAACGCCAGAGGATGCTGCGGAGCGGACGCCGCTTTTGTTTGTAACGAATTGAATATCCCGCATTACTTTGTCGATGTCACCAGGGATTTCGAGGAGCTCATAATCGAACGATTCCGGCAATCCTACGCCGTGGGCGAGACCCCCAATCCTTGTGTCGACTGCAACACACTTCTGAAGTTTTCGCTGTTGTGGGACTTCTTGACTGAGACTTTCGGAATCACGTATCTTGCCACGGGTCACTATGCGCGAGTTTCCCGAACTGGCGAGCGATCGTATCTCGCAAGAGCAAAAGACAGGACGAAAGACCAAAGCTATTTTCTATATGGTGTTGCCTCAGACAAACTTGCCAGTTTTTTTTTGCCGCTGGGAGAATTGACAAAAGAACAGGTCCGCTCAATCGCGCGAGAGTTGAATCTGACCGTGGCGGAAAAAGCCGAGAGTATGGAATTGTGCTTCGCCGGCGAAGGAGATTACAGATCCGCCCTGATCGACTCCGAGGCCAACCGCGACGGTGACATCACGGACATGCTGGGCAACAGGATAGGCACACACAAGGGGATCGCGAATTACACGCTCGGCCAAAGAAAGGGTATTGGTTTTGCCGGCGGCAAGCCGCTTTATGTAGGCAGGATAGATGCGCAGACAAACACAATAGCGTTGGGCACCAGAGAAGAGATTAGCCTCAGCACCGTTAGGGCAAACCGGATCAACGCGCTCATACCCCAAGAGCTTGCCGCCCGAGAACGCGTGTACGGCAAGATTCGTTCTTACGGCGACCCGGCGCCATGCAGAATTATTGAAACTGGGGAAACTGATGTCACCGTTGAATTTGACGAACCTCGATTCGCCCCATGCCCGGGCCAGAGGCTGGTATTGTACAACGGCGATGACAATATCATCGCCGGCGGTACAATTTTCTAAGATTTAGGAAATAAGCTATTTTTCCGAACACAGTATACCCCCAAGGGGTATTAAAGCGCTGTAAGTGTAAACAAGGGAAAAAGGACCGCAAGAAATGAACGTGTGCTCGTTTGTAGTCAATTATTTGA
Organism: Phycisphaerae bacterium; assembly: GCA_016782865.1. Taxonomy (GTDB): domain Bacteria; phylum Planctomycetota; class Phycisphaerae; order Sedimentisphaerales; family Anaerobacaceae; genus SG8-4. The sequence continues at coordinate 40,980 of JADHXR010000007.1, read as the reverse complement.
AAGGGGAAGTAATTATGGATGCGAAGAAGAAGAGGTTGATTACAGTGTTGTTGGTTGCGGGATTTGTGTTTGTCGGATTGGTAATGGTAAACGGCTGCAAGAAAGAGGAAACCGCCCCTGCGCCGAATGATACCAGCAGTGAGCATGACCACGAACATGGCGAGGAAGGAAACACCCACGATTCAGAAATGGCCATGGCCACCGAGTCGGCAAAAGAAGTTGCCTCTGCCGCAGAGCAGACTACCTGTCCAGTTATGGTAGGCAATCCTATAAACAAGGCCATCTTCACCGAGTATAAAGGCAAGAAGGTCTATTTCTGCTGCCCCGGTTGCGACAGCAAGTTCAAAGCGGATCCTGAAAAGTATATCGCGAAGCTGCCCCAGTTCAATCAGTAGGTTGGGCCCCAGACAACACAGCGGTGCAGAGCCTGCAGGCAACCTCATGACAGTCTCAGGTTGTCTTTTCCGGCGGGGAGGGGAGGGTTGTGTGCGGATGGTGCAAACGTAATCTGGTTCAGATTTGCTGGATGATCTCATGGATACGCCAATCGGTCAGAAGTAAACGCTAACCCAACTTCCGCAGCCAACGGGCCCCGGATACCGCTCATCCAATTGGCTGATATTCGTTACGGCGCAGTCCTCAGGCCACCAAGAGCGAAAACACGTTTCTTATTGGCTATGTGCTGTCTGGCGTGCACACGATAAATCTCAACGTCGCCAGCCGGAGCAGGTTCGGTCAGTGGCACTGAAGCGCTGCCACCATTTGAGGGGACAATTTTCAGTGAAAAACTCCTAAGCGCTTGAATTTGCCTCGATCGAGCCGTAAACTTGGCTTACTATCAAGAGGGTGAACTAAAAGAGTGGCCCTTGCCTCTTCCGGCAAGTTTGTGTAGGTTGTGATTTTTGTGTCGTCTGTGTTCCGGAGGCATGTTCGGTGCGAGTAGCGTTGGGACAGTTCAATGCGGTTGTGGGTGACATGGCCGGCAACGCGCGGAAAATGCGGGAAATTTATGCCAGGGCGGTTCGAGCCGATGTGGACTTGCTGGCCTTTCCCGAATTGGCTGTTTGTGGGTATCCGCCGGAAGACTTGCTGCACAAACGGCACTTTTTGACAGATTGCTCGCTGACACTTGAAAAATTCGCCGCCGATTGCCCGGACAAGACGATAGTCGTCGGCTTTGCCGAAAGCGACAGGGGCGGCAACTACAATTCCGCCGCGGTGCTGCAGGGAGCAAGGGTAAGCAGAACCTATCGAAAAGCCCTATTGCCGAATTATGGTGTGTTCGATGAGCAGCGATATTTCCGGCCCGGCGCCGACCCGTTGGTGCTCGAGGTCGGTGGCCTCAAAGTCGCTGTCACCATCTGTTTCGACATCTGGGACATCGAATGGCTTGGCAACTTTCTCAAAGATGCCGGGCGGATCCAAATGATTCTGAATATTTCGGCCTCACCGTTCCACACGGGCAAGCTCACCAGAAGAGAAGACACGATCAACAAGTGCGCGAAACAGTTCGGCTGCGCAGTAGCGTACTGCAACCTTGTCGGCGGCCAGGATGAATTGATTTTTGACGGCCGCAGCATGTTCGCCGATTCGACCGGCAGTATCGTGGCCAAAGCAAAGGCTTTTGACGAGGATTTGATAATCGCCGACGTTGTCGGCGCCGATGACGACACTGTACAAGTCAAACCGCACCAGCCTGCCGCTGTTCAACCGGCCAGTCTCCTCGACGAAATCTATCAGGCCCTTGTGCTTGGTACGAGAGACTACACGCACAAGAACGGTTTTCGCAAGGTCCTGCTGGGTCTCAGCGGCGGCATAGATTCGGCGGTAACTGCCGCGATCGCCGCCGAGGCGCTGGGGGCTGAGAATGTAGTGGGTGTCACGATGCCCTCAAAATTCAACAGTCCTGAGACGATAAGCGACGCCGAAAAGCTGGCGGAGAATCTGGACATCGAGTTTCACACAATCCCGATCGCGCCCGTACTCGGTCCGTTCCACGAGGCTCTGCAAACCGTCGAAGGCTGGAACAGTGACGGTCTCGCCTTCGAGAATCTGCAAGCAAGAATCCGCGGCTGCATCCTCATGTCACTGAGCAACCAGTTCGGTACGCTCGTGCTGACAACGGGCAACAAGAGTGAAACCGCGGTTGGCTACACAACTCTTTACGGCGACACCGCCGGCGGCTTTGCAGTCATAAAGGATGTTCCAAAAACCGCTGTTTACGCGCTGGCTGAACATATCAATAAAATGGCGGGGCGCCCGGTCATCCCGGTCGATGTGATAACAAGACCACCGAGCGCCGAGTTGAGGCCGGACCAGAAAGACAGTGACTCGCTGCCCGATTACGATCTGCTCGACAGAATTCTAAAAGGTTATGTCGAGGAGGACAAATCCGTTGCGCAGCTAACCGGGCAGGGTCTTCCAAAGGACGTGGTCGACAAGGTTGTTCGCATGGTTGACCGTAACGAATACAAGAGAAGGCTGTCACCGCCCGGGATAAGAATTACGCCTAAAGCTTTCGGTAAGGATCGGCGGCTGCCGATTACGAACCAGTACAGCCATTCCAAGGACTTGGCCTGATCGTCTCGATTTGTCACTTTGCGCCGGGACTTGGCGCGGATCTATCTTATAGTAAGGGCATCCGCAATAGCTCTGCCAAATTGGATTGAGGCCGTTGGCCCCGTGGCAGTAATTATGAGTCTTTCTCGCTCGACCGGAAGCCCGGTATAGAAAGCGCCGGCCTGCCGCAACCTGCCCTCTTCGGTCAGATAGGCCGTCGCCCGGATACCGTCGAGCACACCGGCACTGGCCAGAATCGTCGGGGCCACGCCGATCGCCCCGAGAACCTTTCCCTGGCGGACCGTCGTACGTGCTATATCCAATGCAACGGGATTGGCGACATACTCTCCCGGACCGCTTATGAAGATTATCGCATCATAGTCCTCGACCCTCAATTGGCTCACGAGAACCTGGGCATCTACTATGCCTCCCAGCGCACCTCTTACAATACCGGTTCTTGTGCTCGCTACGACCGTTTGAATCTGTGCCGCGTCAAGCACACGCCTTGTTGCGAAAAGCTCGTCGTCCCGGAAATTCACACTTTCGATAATCAATGCCGCCCTTTTTCCTCCCGCGGCCGTAGCCCCTTCTGTCGTCCCTTCTCCAACAGGATAGCCGACACAGATCACGTATAGCGGCTCGCTGTCTCTTGACATCCTGCATACCTTCCGCACGGCCGCTGTATCCAAACCGCCGACTGCTACGGATCCCAGCCCCAGGCACACAGCCTGCAATTGAATGTTCTGCGCCACATGCCCGGCCTCTAACGCCACGAACGTTCGGGACTTACTGCCGAATCGACTGGTCAGCTTTCTCGAGGAGCCCGTAACAATAATAGCACAACCGGCTCCGATCACAGGCTCCGGGGTCGCAGTCGCTCTCGCAAGGTTGCTGCGGATATCCTGCTGAGAAGTTTGCAGCAGACTGTGCTCTGTGGGGCGATAGGCGTATACTCCCTCGGCGGTTGCGAAGAACAACTCTATGGGGTATATCGCGCCTGCCGAAGGCGCCGTCCGCAAGCCTCTCTGCCGGTCTGTCACACCCTGGCCGGCCCAGGCCAATTGGCCTATCTGGGAGCGTTTAAGCTCTTGGCTGCTGAACTGTAGCACGCTTCGCCGCTTGGCCAATGCCTCTTCGAAGGTTAACTTCCCTGTCAGGTTAGGATCCGTGAGCTGGATGATGTTCTGTGGCGAAATTCGAGTCCTGCGCTGCCCCAGGCCAAGAGTTGCGAAACAAGCCAGGACTATTGCGAGAATTGCCAAACGTTTCATTTTCCTGATCCTCCAAAATAAGTTTTTCCAAGCTAAAATCCACAATAAGTACATTTATATTATACACGTAGTTCGGGATTTCCCAGATTAAACTTTTTTTTTGCTGTATAACTTTGTACATTTTGCACGTATCAGTGACGATTGATACGCTTAGAATGGGAAGAAACGGTGCCGGCGCAACGATGAATAAGAAGTGTGTGAGTTTGCTTTTGTTCCTTGTCTATTCTGCCTCTTTGCTGTCAAAGAACTGCGCTGCTTCGGCCGGCGTTTCGGTAGGCCGGTGGGCTCGCTTCGAAGCATCAGCAAAGAATGCAAGAACGTATCGCAATCCGTATGCGGATGTGACACTAAATGTCACTTATGAGAGCCCTATCGGAAAAAGGACAAAGTTCTGGGGATTCTACGACGGCGCCCGGACTTGGAAGATTCGGTTCATGCCCGACCGGATCGGCACATGGAAATACGATGCCGCCTTTTCCGACGGTTCGGGGCTGACAAGCGGGACGTTTGAATGCATCCCGTCCGACATTCCGGGGATGATCTCCGCGGACCGGGCCAACCCGATGTGGTTTGGTTACAGGAGCGGTGAGCATGTATTGATTCGCAGCTTTCACGTGGGCGACCGGTTTTTTGCCGAGAACTGGCCGGTTGCCAAACGCAAGGCCTTCCTGGACTGGGCTCAGACTCAAGGCTACAACATGCTTTCGGTGGCAAGTCACTATTTGAACCGTGACGCCAAAGACCGAGGTCGCGGCTGGAAGACGCCTGATCTGTGGCCTCTAAATGCAGCCGAATACCGGAAGGCCGAAGCCATACTGAGTGATTTGGCGGCGCGCAAGATTATGGCATATCCATTCGCCGGTTTCTTCGGGCAGAGTTCCGACTTTCCAGTGGCTCATCAAGATCAAATCCTGTACATAAAATATGTTCTTGCTCGATTGGGCCCTTACTGGAACGTTCTTTTTAATGTGGCGGGCCCCGAACCGAAAATAAAACCCAAAGAATTCCAGAACGCCATGGCGTTCGTGGACGTTAATCGCCTCGGCCGAAAGATCCGCGAGCTTGACATATTCGGACATCCAATCTCGATTCACAATCCGAGCGGAGATGATCCGTATAAGAACGAAGATTGGCTGTCTTTCGTCACGCTGCAAGGGTGGAAAGGCACAAACCTCTCAGACATTTACAGCGGCATGATGAAGAACCATCATGACGCCAGGCCACTTTATGCCCAGGAAGTGTTCTGGCCCGGCAATAAGTATCATAAGATCAGTGATAAGGTCGATATCCGCAAGAAGGCATTTGTATTGATGATGTCAGCGGCGGCGATTAACTACGCAGATATGAACGGAAATTCATCCACAGGTTTCAGCGGGAGCATGGATCTGCCGGACAGGAACCAGGCCAATCATGATATTGTCAGGAAGGTCTGGGACTTCTTCGAGACGATCCCCTTCTATCGGATGAGTCCCAGTCACAAGACAGCCGACAAAGGCTTCTGCCTCGCAGACGAAGGCAGACGATATCTTGTGTATCTCGACCACGGGGCAACAGTAAATGTTTCCGTGCAATCCGGCCGATACAGAGTAACATGGATAAATGCCCGGGACACGTCGGACAGGCGTCATGCCGGGACGACAAATGACGGGAGGAATCTCTCGGCGCCGAACGCCGGTGATGATTGGCTGCTGCTCCTGGTTGCCGAAGACATGGATGATATCGCCTCATCGAATCGGCGGTGACAGGAATTCTTGTAGGTTGTTTCAGTGACTTTATCGCATCAACAGAAGATAACTACAGTCCTATTGGCCATCTACTGGCCTGCGCTCTTCATCTTTGCGCATATACCTGTCCCGAGAGTGGTGCAGGAATCCGACATCTCCGACAAGAGCCTCCACTTTCTGGCGTACTTGATTCTGGTCTTTCTGCTGTGGTTCACTGTCAGCGACGGCAAAAAAGCGAACTGGCGCAGAGCTTCACCGTGGTGGGTATTCTTAATAATGGTTGTGTACGGAATTGTCGACGAGTGGCTCCAGAGCTATGCGGCGGAGCGCACTTGTGATGCCTGGGACTTTCTCGCAGACCTGACAAGCACATTTACGGGCTTGGTTTTGTTTTCTGTTCTTTCGTTTTGGCCTGCCGGGCTGGTTGTTACGGTCATAATTATTTTCGGTGTCGCCAATATTTCACGAGCAGATTTGACTGACTTGCTGCCCGCCGCAAGTGCCGTATTTCATTTGTTCGCATATGCAATTCTTACCACGTTCTGGGTCCAGTGCCTTCGTCTCTTCATGCCGAGAAACCATCTTCGGCAGAACGCCGTGAAATGGCTGACAGCAGCATTAGCCGCTCCGCTTGCGCTGGTGCTGACCGTGAAACTCTTCTCCGTCATTCTCGGAAAAGACTTCGCAGTGCAGGATATGATCATTTCAATCGGAGCAATCGTGGCAGTCGTTGTCACGATCCACCTGGGGAGGCTTGTTTCACGAGGTCGAAGAGTCAAGGGGCTAAGGACTCGGGCTCCTTCTCAGGCGTCTTTCCAGGAACCTTCTTGAAGGGTATGTACAACGGATCGCCCACCAGCAGCAACTGCCACGAGTTAAACGGTTTCGTGCGGTAGTAAGCCTCGACAAGACACTTGCCTTCGTACAGCTCTGCGAAGAACGCTCTGGGCTCCGGAAATGAGTGAAGGTACGGCTCAGCCACCGGCCCCAACGTCGCGGCTATACCGTCTTTGAGCAGGGACGGACACCACTGTCCACTGTTCGGGTCGCGAAGGCTGACAGCTTCGAAGCTCGCAATGTGATAGCCTATCGCACCATCGACGAAATCGAACGCGTCGATGTATTCTCTCAGGCTGTACCAGCCGCAGTAGATAGCTGTTTCAGGGCAGGAGCCGGGCGCAAAGAGTTTTCCTGTTCGCTCTTCTTTAGCGGGCATTTGCATTTGCGATCGTGTGAATGCCGCCAGATTGCGTAGGGATCGGTCGAAATGACTGTATAAATCCTTGCCGTTGAGACCCCGCGAATCGATGTATGCGGTGCCTTTTAGCCCCGTCTCTTCCGCTGCCATGGATTTGTCCACAAGGCCTTTGGCTATTTCAGGGCTCGGCCCATCGAGACGACTTACCATAAGAGTTCTGAGACTAGGGCCCGGGGCATTCTTGGCGAGCACATTCGGCTGCCACCGATACAGATCATAAGCTTCGAACAGAACCATCGACAACTCGCTGTCGACCGAAGCGCTTGTCTCTCTGCCGTTGATGCGATCAATCCCGAGCTGCAATCTGGCCAGTGCGGTTTGACGCAGCTTGTACGCACGGGAACGCTCCTGCCGCTTCTGCTCAAGCTGTTCGATTGCCTCTTTCTCTTTGTCGGCGGATTCTTTTAGCCCTCTCAGCACATCCCCCTGGCCTGCCAAGACCCCCCGGCCGCCCACCTTTGTGGGCACGCCATAAATCGTGAGCAGGCATTTGATCTTTCCGAGGAGCTTGCCGTTGAAGAATGTCCTGCGAATCGGCTGTCCAAGCTGCTTCTCGTAATTGTTCCTGTTGATCGTATCGCTGAGCTTGGCGCCCAAGGACAACGCAAGAATATTCTCCTCCGGCACGCCGCGCTTCTGGCAATAGTAACGAGCGATCCGCCCGGATTCGCCGATGTCCTTATTTGTTATGATCAGAATCTCGCCGGGCTCCAGCGCAGAGACTGCGATGGGGCAAATCACAATCAACAAAATCACGGTGTAAGTTTTAGCTGTCATTTCAGATGCGAAATCAGGTGAGTCCGACCCTATTGCGGGCCGTAGGATCTGTACGGCAGATTGACCGGATAATCCCGGATCATTTCCACATAATCGTCGAGCCAATAAGCCTGCGGATTACTTTCTAAAACAAGGAAACGTCCGCTATCGACGTCGTCGGCCGCCCTGTGATATTTGAAATAGACGAGACCCCCCATCTTACCGACGATCTCGATCTTGCCCGTCGAATGCGACATCACGAACCGGATGCGCTTTGCAAGGCCGGAAACAAGGGCCTTGGCCCGCTCGACAATCTCGTAACCTTCCTCGATCGGCACCGTATAGGCCTTGTTTCCCACAGCCGGCCGACACTGAAAAATATAATAAGGAACCGCACCAATAAAGGACAAGTTGGCGAGCAGCTCGGCCATGACCTCGGGGTCGTCATTGACGCCTCTTATGAGCGGCGTTTGATTGGCTGTGATCGCACCGGCTTTTTGCAGCAGACCGACTGCCTTGATTGCTGGATCCGTCAACTCCCGCGGATGAACGAAGTGGGTCATCACATATATTCTCTTCTGATCGGTGCTGTATTTCTCTATTGTCTCCAGCAGGGCCGGCTCGTCGACAATTCGATAGGGATTGAACGCCGGTGCTCTGGTCCCTATACGGACTATCTTCACGTGCTCAATTTCGCGCAGTTGCCGGATGATAATCTCGAGTTTTGACGGCGCAAGCGCCAGTGGATCCCCGCCGGTCAGCAGCACATTGGTTATCTCATCGTGCTCCCTTATGTATTGCATCGCCGCGGGCAGGTCTTGCAGATACTCGCTCCGTGGATTGATGAAGACCCGTTTGCGAAAACAGTATCGGCATATACCATCACAGACATTGCTCACCAACAACAGCGCAGTAGAGTTGTATTTGTGCTCGAGCCCGGGCATGATGCTGTAGGACTTTTCATCCGACGGATCAAGCCGGCCCCACTCCTCAAGCTCCTCCAGGCCGGGGATGATGAGCTTGCGTATGGGATCGTCGGGGTCATCCCAATCGATAAGCGACAAGTAGTACTCATTGCCACGAAAAGCGAACCGATCCGTGACTTGTTCCAGCTCGATTCTTTCGTCCCGTCTTAATTGCTCCAACTGTTCTATTCTTGTCAGATGTTTCATTCTTATGTCGTATTGCGTCTGTGCCTTTGTGCTTTAGCCTTTTCTCGTGTATTCGGTTTGCGAATATCTTTTTTCATAGATGTCCTTTCGACCGAACACCTGCGTAATAGTCGCCAGCACAATCCTTAAGTCGCCCGACAAACTCGCCGTTTCGACATACCTGACATCGAGTTCAAGTTTCTCTTCTCTGGTTATCCGACCGCGTCCCGATATCTGTGCCAAGCCCGTCAAGCCGGGCCTAACCCACAGTCGCTTCTTCTGCCGCTCACTCCATTCTTGTATCTGCGAGAGATACAGCGGTCGAGGCCCAACAACGCTCATATCTCCTTTCAGTATATTATACAGTTGCGGCAATTCGTCAAGTGAATACTCGCGAAGGAACTTTCCGATCCTTGTCAGTCGAGGGTCATCGCCCATTTTGGGACTCGGCCCGAAAGGATCGACATCGGCTCTCATCGTGCGAAATTTGTAGAATACGAATGGTCTGCCGTTCCTGCCCGCCCTTTCTTGCCTGAAAACAGCCGGCCCTTTGCTGCTGAGCCTTATAATCAGCCCTATCGCAACCAAGAACGGCCACAAAATTATCAATGCCGAGACCGCAACCAGGATATCAAGTCCGCGTTTTAGAACGTTGAAAAGACTCATGGAAACAAGTTTATCCGCAAACAGCCCCAACGTCAACGCTTCGGCGATTGATCTGGACAGGTCCGGCTGCATCCGGTAAGCTCGGAGACAATCGCAAATGGCTCTTTGGCCGGAGAATTCTTGATATATGGGATCAAAATATGCTGGATAATCTCATAGGCCCTGAAAGGCCCATAAGCTGGGTCCTGCAATTTTGGCCTGTGTTGGCACTTTCGTTCGTTTCGGCACTCGTCGCTACCTGGCTGTGCAAGAACATCGCGATTAGATTAGGCATTGTGGATGAGCCTGACAACCTTGTAAAGACTCACAAGGCAGGTGTCGCCTATCTCGGTGGCATAGGCATTCTCGTCGGGCTGACCGCAGGGGTGCTTGTCGGTATGTATTGCCTCGGCGGCCAGGAGCATCTGCCCAAAACATTCCGGTGGCTCATCGGCGTCCTGGCAGGCTGCTCAATTGCCTGCTTCATAGGCCTCGCCGACGACATAATGGATATGAAACCCTACCAGAAGATGCTCGGGCAAATCGTTGCCGCCGTCATTTTAGTCGCAGCGGGCATCCGGCCGAGCCTTAGTTTTCTGCATGCCTACTTCGGATGGGACATTGCGGACAACATCGAGATTATTCTGGGAATCCCCGTTGTGATTGCCTTTGTCCTCGGCGCAACAAACTCGCTCAATCTTCTCGACGGCCTGGACGGTCTTTGCGCGGGCGTCACCGTTATAATCACAGCGGCTTTATTGATGCTCGCCATCCACCTGGGAACATGGGCCTCCAGCACGGTCGGCGGCGATTCGGTCCGCGTCATTGTATGTTTGGGACTCCTCGGCTCGGTATGCGGCTTCCTGCCCTTCAATCGTCACCCGGCGAAGATATTCATGGGTGACGCCGGAAGCATGTTGCTCGGATTCGTGGTGGCGGCGCTTATGATCTTGTTCGCCGAGAAGGCCGTGCGGTGGTGGATCGCATCGGTTGTAGTATTCGGCCTGCCTATTCTTGATACTGCCGTCGCGCTTCTCAGGAGACTGCTCAATCACAGACCTCTATTCGTTTCCGATCGCGGCCACATCTATGACCAGATGATCGACAGAGGAATTCCACTTACCAAGACCGTCGCCATCTGTTACGGCCTAGCCGCTATGTATGCACTAATAGGACTCGGCCTGAGCCTCAGAACAAAGATAAGGGCCAGATACGCCCTGATCATGTATCTGCTCGTGTTCGCAGTCTCAGGCATCATCGTCTGGAGAAAAGGTTACCTGAAAATGGAAGGCCTTCGAGGAGCAATCCGCAAACAGAAGTGATCGTCAGCCGGCCTGCGTGAAGCCGGTTATGAAATCAACGCTCTTTCGGACCGCCTCTTCATCTGCTCTCGGGTGTAGCGGCAGGTTCACCGCCTCGCGTCCGGCCTTTTCGGCCTCGGGGCACATCCCGATCTCGTAGTCGTAAGATGCCAAGGGTGTTTCAATCGGGTGCAGGGGACATTCGAACCAGCTCCCAAGCTCGATCCCCGCCCGCGCGGCCTGCTCCAGCGCCTTGGCTTTTTCTTCTATTCTCAGCGGATATCTCACCATCACTGGTCGCATCATGCCGCCGTCGTAGTTTCTGCCCTTGAAGCCCTTGTCCTCGAGAAGCCGGTCATAGCGCAGCGCCACGCTCAGGCGATGAGCAATGTTGTGGTCAATTTTCTTGAGCCGTCTCAGACCCGAGCGAGCTTGCGCAGCACTGAAGCCTTTGAAGAAATCGTCGGCCTTCACCGGTTCATATTCACCCGCACTCGAAGATCCCACCACGGCGCCTTTGCTTGCGAGATACCTGAAAAGCCTCTGGGCCAAGGCTGTTGTTCTCGGGTAGATCAGGAGTCTGTAGATCATCAGTTGGGCACTGAGCATAAAGACTTCCCTGCCTGACGGCGGGCACATTTCATCGGCCCGCAGCGATTCTATCCGTTCGGCAAGTTTCGCGTCACTGGTTATCGCCACCCCCCCCAGGCCGGTGGTGTAGGGCTTGTTCCACTGAGACGAAAAATACCCGGCCAAGCCGAAAGTCCCCACCATTCTTCCTTTGTACCTCGACCCGAGAGCGAGACAGCAGTCCTCGATAACGGAAATGCCCCTGCTATGCGCGATGTTCATGATCGTATCCATCTCACAGGGATAGCCGTACGTATGCTGTGCGATGATGACCCTTGTATTGTCCGTGATCTTCTCTTCCAACAGACTCACATTCATATTGAATGTCTCAGGCTCGATATCGACATAAATCGGCCTGGCGCCGACATACTTGATCGGGTTCACGTTCATGACGCACGTATAGCCCGGCAGGATGACCTCGTCACCGTCTCCGATGTTGAGCGACCGCAGCAGCGCGTATAACGCGACTCTGCCCTTCCAAAACACAAAGGCCCGATCAGCACCGAAGAAACGGGCAAACTGGCGCTGATATTCTTGAACGCTTTTCTTCATCGCAACTTCGCTACCTCGACATCTGCATCTGTTCGGGCCTTCTCATGCAGCGCCCCTTTAACACACAAAACCTGATACCTCCCCACAGCGAGCCTAATCCATACGCAAAATGCAGTATGACCAAAACCAAGGGCGCTATGGGGGCAAACCGCCAGCCGGACCTGCGTCCAACGTCCAGAGCGCCGGCGGCGAGTCCCAGCAAATATAGTCCCGCTTCAACTGCCAGCAAAATCCAAAGTCCTCTCCACAACAAGCCGGCCAATACCAATAATAGCATAGACAGCACCAACAACAAGGGAACTAATTGTCTGAATGCGGCAGGCCTCTTATGCTTCTGCAAAGTCCTTATGCGCCAGAAACCGTACTGAAAGTACTGCCGCCAGAGTTTGCGCAAGGACCCTCGCGAAAAATACGTGCTTTGTATGGACCTCGACATCCAAATCTTGCCACCGGCCAGAGTTATTCTCAGGTTGAATTCATCGTCCTGATTGCGCACCAGCTCTTCGTCAAAGTAGCCGATTTTCTCCACGATCCACTTGTGGTGCGTACCGAAGGCGAGCGTATCGACCCAGCCTTCGTAATCTCCGAGCCTGAATCTTGAATTGCCAACGCCGACCGGCGATCGCATCGCCGATGCAATCGCTCGACCCGTATAGTCGTGCGCAATTGTTTCGATACAACCGCCCACAACCCAGGCGTCCGGGTGTTCTCGCAGGCACTCAACAGACTTGGTGATAAAATCCGCAGGAATCTCTGCGTGTCCGTCCACTCGGATGAACAAGTCGCCTCGCGCAGCCTTGATGCCTATGTTCATCGCGGCCGGAACAATTCGTTTCGGATTATCCAGCGTCCTGACTCGACCATCGCCCTCAGATAGTCTCTCCACCATCTGCCTCGTACCGTCGTCACTCATTCCGTCGACGACGAGGATCTCCACCTTCTCGGCAGGGTAGTCGTTATCCAATATGCTCGTGATCGCCCGCTCGATGAAACTGGCCTCATTGCGAATCGGCATAATGACACTGACAAAGGGCAAAGCTTGCTCAGGCATGAGTCAGAGTCTCCAGCAGAACGGTTTCGAGACGGTCGGCAAGTTTGTCTCGGGCAAATTCACGCTCGGCAAGCGAACGGGCGTTCTTGCCCATCTGGCGGCATAGCTGAGGGTCAGCCGCAAGTTCTTCCAAGACATCGGCCAGCGCCTGAGGGCTGTGCGGATCGAGGCTTCTACCGCAGTTGTTGTTCTCGATAGTCTCACCCAGCCAGCCCGGAACATTTATCACAACGGCTTTGCCCGCCGCCAGGGCGTCGAACATCTTGTTGGGAGACCATGTATGCTCTTTGGCGGCCCGGTAGATGGTCATGCACACATCGCAGCCGGCAACGATCCGAGCGACCTCGGTCTTGTCAGGCACCGGGTCGCTGAAGATAACGTTCGTCAGTTTCAAGTCGCGCACCATCTTTTGCAGTTCGGCTCGCTTGCCTCCGCTGCCGTGCAGCACAAGCACGATCTGGTCGTTGCCGCGTTCGGCTAAGATTCGGGCCCCTTCGATCACATAGTCAAGCCCGTTCGCAAGCCCCATCGCACCAAAGTAGATCGCCGCAAATCTGTCGCCCAGTCCAAGTCGTTCGCGCTGCGACGAACCATCGGTGTCGGGCCTGAAAAGATCCAGATCGCTGGCGTTCGGGATCACAGTTACCTTTCCATCCGGTACGCCCGCACTGACAATTCCTTCTTTCATGCCGGGTGACAGTGCGACGATATGCCTGGCCCCCGCGTATATCTTGCTCGCCATTCTTTGCAGCCACCATATGCCGACGGGATTTTTCAAAGCTCCGACGTTGACGAGCGCCTCGGGCCAGAGATCGCGGACCTCAAACACAAACGGAACGTCGAAGTAGCGGCCCAATGCAAGACCGGCCAGGCCTACAGTCAACGGAGTGTGCGTGGCAAAGACAACGTCGGGCTTGGCAAGTCCTTTGCCGGAGCGAGCGGCCAATCGCGCAAACTGATAGAACTTGAGCATGCGCCGCCAGCCACTCATATTGGTGCCGAGCTGCGGATCATTGTAGGCCGCGGCGATCGCAACCACGTGAATTCCATCAGCTTCGAACTCGGCGCATTGTCTGCCGTCGGGCACGGTAAACTCCCTATTCGCCAGCCCCGAAGTTATCATAGTGACACGGTGACCTTTGCCCACGAGATGCCGGGCAAATTCGTATGACCGGGTGCCGGTCATTCCTTTTCGTGTCGCATAATACTGGTGCAGATAGAGAATGTGCATATTCATCAAGGCTTCGCAGGTTTCGGTTGCTTCCACAGATCCGGCATCGTTTTGGATTTGCCCTTGAACAGAAAGGGCCATTGATAATACCAATCCTCGCGAGCCTGGACCAGCAGCAGTGAAGGATCGTAAGCAAAGCATCCCAGATCAGGGGCCTTACCCGCGGGCAGAGGCCGATTGAAAAAGTCCCGTTTCGGAGCGTACTTCCTGGAGCCTTCTGCTATTGCAGGGCTGCCCTTTCTCAGGTAGAATGTGCCTTTCTTCATCTCCAGAAATAACGGATCGGCAGATACACCGTTGGGACCTGCCCCTGTAAATCGTGGAAGGCAGAGATTGTAGTCGATCATGATCTTGCTCTTGTGCAAGTAGCCACCGTCAACGTTCTCAATGGGTTGGGCCTTCTCGAATTTCCAGCCGGTGTTGCCCACAATAATGTTATTTGCGATTATCTCGTCTCGACCATTTTTCACCGCGATACCGTTGCCGTTCAGGACGATTGTGTTGTTTACGATTCTATTAGAGCCAACTTGTGGTTTCGAATACAAAGCGATGCCCCATCTATCGTTGCCGTGGATGAGATTGTTTTCGATTTTACTGTTGGCTATCGCCGGGTACAGATGCAGGCCCCAGCCCGAGTTGAACCTGACGATATTGTTGCGAATAGTCAACTTGTCACCATCGGCATAAACTCCGTGACAAAACTGCACATGCTCGCCATTGTATTCAACGATGTTGTTCTCAATGACCGTCCCTAGAACGTCGTGGGCCTCTATGCCCTGAAGAGCATTGTTATGAATGCGACAGTTTCGTATCACGGTGTAGTCGGCGTCCGATTTTATGCCCGTATATCTGGCGCCGCTGCTCTCGAAGCCGTCTATTATCACCCAGTCACAGCCGCTCTTGATGTAAATATTGTGGACCGCAGAGCCGTGCAGGACGGCCTGGTACTTGTGCTGAGATCTGAGGACGGTCGGCTTCTGTGCCGAGCCCGCATGCTTGGCAGTAAGCGTGATCTGTGTCCCGAGATAGATGCCGGGCTTGAATATTAGAGTGTCACCGCCGGCGGTATTTTTGAGAGCCATCTCGACCGACGGGAACGGATTTGTCTCGGCCCCTGTCCCCGACGCCTGCCCTTTAGGAGAAATCCAGTACGTCCCCGCCAATAAGTCACAACAACTTATGAGCAAAATGGTGAATATGCTTATCCTTCTCAACATGCCTATCTCCGCTTTGCTACAAGATCCTTATAAATTTCTTCGAGGCGTTTCATGTTTGTCTCCCTTTCTGCCGATTCGACAACTTTTTCGCGATTGCGCCGCACAGCACCAGCGGCAAGCTCAGGGTGGCTGCAGGACTGCAAGATGCACTTTGCCAAATCATCCGGGTCACTAACCTTGTGAAGCAAGCCGTCAACATTGTGCTTGAGCCACGCCGAGTTGGCTCTTATATCCGAGACAATTGGAAACAGACCCATCGACATAGCTTCCAGTAGAGACAAACTTGCCCCATCCCATAGCGATGCCGAGAGATAGACGTCGTGCCGGCTGAGAACTTCCGGCAGATCATGATTGTCCAGTCTGCCTTCAAACTTCACGCTATCGTCTAAGCCAACATCTTTGACACGCCGCGTTAATTCGCCGAGCAATGATCCATCGCCGACAAAGGTCATCTCGAATCTAAGCCCTTCTTCTTTGAGTAGGATAAGAGCATCGATAATTGTGCGATGATCAAATACCGACTCCAAGCGCCGGGTGCATACCAGCCTCAACACACCGGGCTTGCCGATTTGAGTCCGCTCGACAGACGAGAATCTCTCAGTGTCGATTCCAAGCGTAAGGGTCTCGATCTTATCCGAACTGACCCCCAGGCTCTCTACCATGTTCTGAAGGTCTGCAGAAACCGTATTAATACAATCGGAGAACCCGAATATTCTTCTTAGCAAGGGTCTCCATATTCGGGACTTTATCCCAACCGTCAGGTCGCTTCCATGCGCCGTAACGACCGTGGGGTGAAAACCGCAAATTAACGCGGCCAGTCCACAACTGGTAACGTAGTGAGCGTGCACGATATCGGGCTTGAGTCTCTTTATCAACCTCCTGGCTCGAAACATGCTGATCGGGTATTTCCACTTCCCTTCGCTCTCGGAGTATTTCCTGCCGAGCCCCACGTTGTACGTCGGCACTCCGCGCTCGGGGCCAGGTGACATTGAAATAAAGTTCACATCGTGTCCGGCCTGTCTGAAATAATCAATGTAGGGCCCGACATGCGTGAATGTTCCGAGAGAAATAAAGCAAATTCGCATCAGTGACCTCGTGTCTTACGAAGGTTCCCTCAATACGTCGCGATATGCCTGTAAAGTCTTCTCACAGACCGCCGAAGCTCTGAATCTATCCTCAGCAGCCTCTTTCGCACGCTGTCCCATGGATTGAGCAAGCTTTTGGTCCGAAAGAACCCTCGAAACGGCTTCGCATATGCTGTTGGTGTCATGAGGATCGACCAGAAGGCCTGTTCTTCCATCTTCGACCATCTCAGGGATTCCACCCACTTTGGCTGCGACCACGGGGACGCCGGCAGCCATCGCCTCGGCAATACTCAGCGGGGCGTTCTCCTGAAACGACGGTACTACCAGGCAATTCGCTTTGGACAATTCGATCTGCACGTCTTTGATACTGATGTTCCCGAGGAAATGTACTTTGTCCCGGATGCCGCTGCGCTCGACCTGCTGCTCGCACGTCTCGATATAAGCAGCTTGCGAAGCGCCGGCAATTCTGAGCTGTGAGTCTGGAAACTGCTGCGCGATTGGAGCAAACGCCTTTATCATTCCAAGGATATTCTTCAACGGCCTTATCCTGGTGGGGCAAAATATCCTGCCCGGCTCGAATGATCGCTCGATATCGAAGTAGGAATCGGCAACGGGATTCTCAATGAGCCAGGTCTTGCGAATCCTGCTGCCGGCCGGCAGAAACTTTCTCACATACTCGCTTATCAAAATGACATGCGGGACCCGGCGACGCCCGTGCCCTTCTGTCAACTTCAGGAGCAACCACTTGAGCCAACGAAGAATGCCCCACCGGCTGTCCCATATCGCATCTCTTTCGGCGATACCGTGTATGGTAAGAATGTTGGGCTGCTCGCAATTGGCCGCCAGGAATGTGACACCCTGAAAATGTACAATGTCAGGATTTATTTGTCTCAGAAGAGATCTTATCTGTCGCTTGCCTGCGAAGATATCATAAACCGTACCGGGCAGAAAACTCCAGAACCCTTGTTTGCCCAATCGATAAACGTTGAAGTCACCCCAGCCCTCACAGGTAATTTCGCCGGCGTCGCTTTTTGGAACGACGACGGTCAGCTTCACATCGGGTTGCTTGACAAGCTCATCGACGAGATATTTCGCCGCTCCGCAGACACCTCCGTCGATGTTGTGAGCTTCTTTCGGAAAAACTGTGACTATCGCTACGTGCATCTTGAAAAGTCTCGGTTAGGCGAATTGTTCCTGAAGCATGAAATCTTCCTCGTACTCGGCGCAAGGCAACGGTTCTTCCTCTGCCTCGTTGAAAAACCAGGCCATTCGTTCGCTTGCTATTACGAACGCGAGGAATACCCAATAATGCTTCTGGTACAACTGCCCTACGTTCAATCCCATTATCAATAGATACGTCAGAATCGCCCTGGCGTACAGTTTTTCGGCGCCGAGCGGAATGCGTTTTATCGTGAGCATTATCAAGACTATGAAAAATGTGAAAAGAACCGCCGCGGGTATTCCGTAAAGCCCGAGAGCCATGAAGAAGTCGTTGTGGGGCAGAATCCTGAGCCCGCTCTCCTCGAACCACCCGTAGTAACTCGTGCCCAGCGGTTTTCTCACGGCAGCTTTGACGGCTTGTTTGACGGGCATCATCCTGTAACTGATTGCCTCTTCGGCCTGATGGATGTCCGTCAATCTTGTTGCGACCGCCGCTTCCAGACCTCTTCCTCTGACAACCAATCCGGCTGAGACGGAAGCCATCAGGACGACAACCAACATCAACGCTATAAGGGCAGGCTTGCGAACCACCTGCCTGATGAACAACAATGGTGACAACATTGTAAACGTAAGCGCTATCAGGGCGCCGCGTGAGCCGATCTTGAGCAGCATTACCGGAAGGAACAGAATTGCGGCCAGGTACAACAGTCGCCAGAATATGCTCTTATCGCGAGCGAATAAATAGATCGCGGCGAGGAACGCTATCGCCGCCAGCGACGCCAACATGTTCGCATCGGTTGCCTCGCCGAGTGTGGCTGCATATCTTTGCTCGGGCGCGTCTTCCATCGCTCTTATCGCCGTACCTGTTATGAAGGTCAGCGCGATCGTTCCCAGTGTCCCCGCGACGTATGCTCTCGATGCCCAGCGGAAGGCTTTTTCGCCGTTTGTCTGGAGTATCCAGTATACGATGAGAATCAGCGCCAGAAGCTGGACCTGTGTGAAGGCGCGCACCAGCTCATAGCCGAGGTAAGGACCCGCCAGCGATGCCAGACACACCCAAAGGGTGTATACACCGGCGACCCATAACGCCTTGTTGCCGATACGTAACCCAGGGCGGGTCACCAGCAAATTAAGGCAGAAGCTAACCGCAAGGGCCAGGCCGACTCCTCTATCGAGACTGAAAGCTTCCCTGAAACCTACTCCGGCGCCGGTGGGCAGGATCAGCATCATAATGCAAAGCCCGAAAGTGGGTTTTATGACCATGCCGATAAACGTTGGAACGGCTATTATCACCGCCCCGGCTACAGCGCTTTTCGCGAGAAAGATCACTGCAAATCCAATTAGACAGATTACGGTCCACATCGAAAAGAGCAGAACGTTTATCACCGGAGGCAGTTGGATGTCCGAAGTCCGCTCACTCTGCTCGTAAAGCATTTCATCTTCGTATATTTCGTCTTCATATTCGCTATACATGTGGAACTCCAGCTATTATGGTTCGCACTTGCGCAAGAACAGGCAGAAACGGGCATACATGAGCATCTGACACGACATGTAACCGGCGGCTCTCAGCGGCTGTCTCTGGCGTGAAAGATACCATATATTCTGTCGCTGCAATCGGCATATCTTCGACGAGTAGTCCTTCAACCTGGTCAGTTTCACTTGGGGCGCGGTTTTTGCATACCCTCTCAAGAACGTACCGGCCATTTCCCTGGCATCCCAGTTCAACACGCTTCGATACGGAGCGCCGTGGAATAAGGAACTCACAAACAAAAGAATATCGAAGTAGCGACTGCCAAACGTCGGAGTCCTGCCCACCATCGGCGCCGCCGAGAAGTCCAAAATGACAAGCTCGCCCGAAGGCTCATGAAAGCACACGTTGATACATGCAAAATCACCATGGATGAAAACGTTCTCATCACAAGAGTTCATCCATTCGGCCGGCAGTTCGTGCTTCATCTCCTCGGGCAAAGTCAGTTCTGCGTGAATAACCGCCAGGGCCCGGCCGGCCTTCTCCAACAACTCAGGCAGCCGCCGGTCTTTACGAACCGCTAAATCGAGCAATGTCGCCAGGTCACTCAGTCTCTCGAATTCAAGCACGCCGGCCTCAGCGTCGAAGTTGACCACCTTCGGAACAGAAAACAGCCCCGTGTCTTTGCCGATCTCGAATGCCCTGGATGCCTTGGCTGCCTCGACCGCCAACAAGGTCGATTCTCCGGTCTTTCGCGCGATGTCCCCGACGAACTCCATCAGTTATTTCCTCGATGCAGAAGTATCACTGCCGTGATTCTTGCGCCGGCGACAGACGGCAACAGGGCTTTCTGAAAATCGATTCAGGAACATGAGCCCGCAGGCGAGATTGTCTATCGCACGATTCAGCCAATACGAAACAGGAACCTTCGGTGGATGAAAGAAGCCCGCCGGATAAATCTCAACTATCTCCAGCCCCACATCTTCAACAAGATCCTTCATCTGCTCGATGCTCATAGCATTGAATGTCCCTTCAGGGTTCTTGCGCAGATGTCGTGCGTACAGCAGCTTGATCCAGGGTGACCCAAGGCTGTGATGATTGTTGAATACGAAATAGCCGTCTTCGTCCAACAACTTAACAAGGGCCCTGATCGCTGAAGAGCGCAGCTCCGGCTCGGCATTGAGAAAGAACCGAAATGCGGTTATCAAATTGAATTTCCGTCTCTTCAGGACATTCTCCGTGGTAATGTCGGCCTCGATTATTTCGGTCCGCTTTAGTTTGTCCCGGGCGATTGCCAGCATCGAGCCGGAAACGTCGAGGCCCGTCGATGTCTTTACGCGATTCTCCAACAGACCGGCAATTCGTCCTGTGCCACACGCGAAGTCCAGCAGGTGAATTTCTTTGCCCGCGAAGTATTTGTCCAGGATTCTCAGGATGATCTCCTGCTCGCGCGACCAAAGGAATTTCTCCCAGACCTCGGTTCGATAGTACGCCTCATACTCATCACCTTTGCCTTCGTACTTATGGGATTCTTTATAACTGATCTTAGCCACTGTTTTATCTTCGCAGAGCAATACGGGTGAATCGTTTTCGCTCGACTTCTTTCAGACTCAGAAACCAGCCGCTTATCAATGTTAGGGCCATCGCGGCGATCACAACGCCGGCGATTTGTGGCCACGAATCGGGCGGGGCCAGATACCTCCAAACGCCAATCATTGCAACGACCGGTAATGATCCCAATATGGCGGGCCACCAGACATTGCGCACAGTTTCCAACGCGGAAATATGCATCTTCCAGTTGAAATATATCGGCAGAATGACGCCGGATATTAGCAACTGTGGCAGCAAATTCGACCAGGCTATTCCAATAAGACCCCAATTGAGGACTTTTACCGAAACGACAGAGGCCGAGACACAGAGTAGCGCCATCAAAGCGGTGAGGATGCCGAAAATCCTGTGCTGGCCTCGACCGACAAGAACGAGGAAGTTACTCTGCTGGGCCAACCTCATACAGTGCCCGACGGCGAGGATAGCAAGGATGGCAGCCATCTCGTCAATGACCGAAGGATCCTCGAATCTGTCACCGACCCATACCCACAGGAACTCCCTGCCCATCAAGACCATAAAAACCACGCTGGGAATTATCAGAAGAAGGCAGTACTTTTGCGTCAGAAGAGCGATTTCTTTCACCCGCATTTCGTCGTCTCTGGCATCGAGATCACTGACGGCCGGCTTTATCGCCGCGGTGAAGGCCATCAGCAGCATTGACAGCAACAATACCGCGGCCGCGGCCGCGGCGAATTGGCTTATCTCGGCGGCACCTATGAAAATGCCAATTATAAGAATGCTGGCATTTTGAATTATTACGGCCCCAGCAGCATAAAGAAACGTGTTTATTCCATAAGGCAGCATTTCCCGCAAAAGTCGCAAGTCTATCTTTGCCAAAGACAAAGACGCCCCCGGCAGCAATCTCAAGACAAAAACGCAATGCGCTACCCTCACCACAATTTCACTTAGCCCCAGCACCGTCCCCGCCGTCAATAGCCCGTGACCTCGCAACAGCAGCAGAACCACCAGCAACGTTCGCAAGAATAATGTGATGAGCACGACAAGGTTGATGAGGTCGTAACGCTGAAGACCACTGAGCACCGCGGTTGCCGGCTGCAGAGGCATCGAAAAAGCAAGGCAGAATCCCACGATGAGCACGAGCGTCCCGGCGGTCTTCACCAGTTCAGGTTCGATGACAAACCACGAATCGACGTTGCGGTAGATCACCAGACTTGCAATGGCAAGTACGATCCCCAGAATCGTGAACACTAGCAGGGAAGTGTTGATCACGCGCTGGATTCCGTCGGCATCGCCCTTCGCCAGGTACACCGGTATGTACCTGTTGACCGAACTGTTCAAACCTAAACTCAGTAGAGGAGCATAGCGAAGAATGGAGCCGCCAATGAGCATCCATATGCCGTACCGGACCTCGCCGAACTGGCCGAGGAGAAAACGGATCATAAAGAAACCGATGACGGCATTGCTCACCAACGCGGCGACGTTGAAAACCGTGTTATGAACCAGTCTCTTCGAGGTTGTGACAGGTTGTTCGCTCATTTCATTCTTTTAGATTCAACCACTCGCCACAGAATACCTGCCCGGATGAAATCATAATTTTCCAGAATAAATGCAGGGCAATATCCTGGCTTTGTTGAAACAACGTAGATCGATCTATCTGCCAGTAATTGCTTCATAGCATGCTCATCGAATCTCGGCGCGTCTTCACTGTTGAGCGTTCCCGAGATAATCTTCACATCAGGGCGTTTCCCCTTGGCCTGCTGGGCAAGCAAGAGAGGCCCTACGGTAGTTATGTCGGCATAAATAACAGCATTATTGGCCACCAGGCCCAAAGCCTCAGCAGCGAAGCGATCCGCGCCGGTGTATCCGGCCTTCCAGGGCCACAGGAAATACTCGTTGTTGTCGCGGTAGGGTATGTCATCTCTCGTGCCGACGTTAAGGTGCATCTTCTCGACCAACAGGGGCGCAGCAGCATAGACACCGACTGGCATTAGACTGAAAGTAAGTACAAGAAACGCAAGAACTCTACGGTTTACCTGCTCCTGCAAAAGATAAACCCCAAGACCAATGAGAATCGAAACCATGCAGTAAAAGGGTAGGAAGAACGCATACCTGTCAGGCACGGTATATCGAAATGCGAAAAGAAAGAACAATGCGGTTAAGCCCAGCAGAACATTTCTGAAACCTCTGTGTAATGACACTTTGAACAACGCGCAGAAGCCGGCAAGAAGCAGCAGTACGTTCGGCGTAGGAAAGTTGAACAAAATGTACAGGAAGTTTTCCTTTGCAATTCTCATCGACAGAGAAGTGTTGAGAACCGCCCCCTGCCAGCGGTCGCCGAAAGCCGCAGAGGCCAAAGTGCCCGCAACATCACGCGTTTGTATTATGTTCTTGACGATCAAATACTCGTAAGGCAGCGCACCGACGATGCACAACATAACAACAATTGCCAGATCTCCGACGCACATTTCCTTTTTGGCAAGCAGAAAAACGACAAATACGACATAGCACAAGAGCGGTATCGAAGCGAGCATGTGGACGGCGATTGAAAGACCGCTTAGCAATCCCAGCCAGTACAAGCAGCATACTCTGTTTGTTCTCGTATACTGCAACAGCATTATCAACTCGGCAAGAAACAGGGCCGTCCAAAGTGTGTACGTTTCGACGACGCTCGCATGGCGCCAGAACGTATGGGCAAGAGCCAAAGTGACAGCAGCGACTGCCGCCGGCAGATTCCTGCCGAGCCACAGACGCACGAACAGGAACATGTTCGCCACCGCCACGGCTGCTGCAATCGCCGAGACCAGGTTGACTCTGTGAGCAAACTCGCCAAGCGGAATGTATTTTGCCCCTATGGCCAATATGTAGAAGAGCGGGTGAGAAAGTGCAAGACCCAGGAAACCTTCAACATCGTTGTGCCAGATGCGATATTGAATCAATCCGCTGTCCTGCCACAAGGCACCCGGAGCGCAACTGACAACATAGAGCGCAAGGGCGCCACATAGAACTGTGGCATAATGCCATGCTAGTTTTGATTTTGTATCTGCCACGGATGTGTTGAACTGCTCCGACCTTCAAGAGACTGTAACGGTCAATCCCTCGCTGCTCACGTCAAAATCGAAGAACCTTGCCCGCTCGTTGGGCGGTTCGTCCTCGAGCATTCTTCGAACCGATGAGGCGTCGCCGGCCGACTTACAGATCATCAGCATGAAACCGCCGCCGCCGGCGCCGAGCAGCTTCGCGCCGTATACGAAAGGATTGACCCGTTCAAACAGCAATTCGATTTCATCGTTGCTGGAGTTCGGATCCAGTTGCTTGTTGAGCTGCCATGCGACGGCAATAAGGCTCCCAAACGCTTCGATGTCTTTGCGCATCAGTGCCTGTGACACTTCGGCGGCCACTGCGTGAATCTGTCTTAGTGTCGCCATCGTAGCGCGGTGCCGATTCAAATATCGTCCTACGACCTGTTGCAGGATATTCTTGGCCAGCCTGGTGACTCCAGTGTAGTATAGAAGGCTCAGGCCGCCGTTGGTTCTCGGGTCCAAAATGTCGCCCAGCAAATGGTGAATCAGGGCATCGGGAACGAATCCGGGCTCGGTGACAACCATCTTGACGCCGTCTATCGCACCGCCGATCTGGTCTTGCCACCCGCCCCCGGTAGTCAAAGCCTGTTCCAGACGAAGCACACTGTGAAACAGCTCACGCCGCGATAGTTCTTTGCCCATAACTCGCTGGATCGCTGCGAGAATGACTGCCCCCATTATGCTTGATGTGCCCAGACCGCTGCCCTTCGGAATCGCTGCGAGAGTGGTCAGCTCGATTCCACCGCCGAATTGCTCCAACATTTTCTTCAGGCTGACATTCTCAGCGTCAACGTTCACAGGCGGTGACAGACACGATAGAGCCAGGGCCGCCTTGGCAAGCACGAAGTTGCCCGTCGCCTCACGGTAGTCCAGAAGCTCGTCAAAACAGGTAATTTCGAGTCTGGCCCCCAGATCGATCGAGCTGATGCGGATAACCGGCTCGTCTATAACCCGGGCATACGCCTGGATCGGCGGCTGACCGTTGAGATTGACCGCGGCGTTAACTACGCAACCGCCATGCTCGAGTGAGTACGGCGGCGTGTCGGTCCAGCCGCCTCCCATATCAAGACGAGCCGGGGCACGCGCCCAGACGATTTCATCACTGCGCAGAACGCTTACGGGACGGACGTCCCGCTTGGAACCGCCGGCAACGATAGCGCTGCCCAATCCTTCGAACGCAGCCGCCCGCGCCCGGCGAGTCCATTCGAGAATCGAAACCTTCGAATCCAAATCAAGCCCCAGAGAAGAAAGCCAGTCCTGCTGCGCCGGACCGATTAGCTGCTTTAGAGAAGGCAAGGCTCTCGACAGCGGCCGGTCGCCGCCCTTGGAAAGCTCAGCAAGCGCAGAACCAAGCGTATGGATGATTCGCGGAAACACGAGGGATTCGACATCGCCGCTCGCACTGTTTCTAAAATGCCAGTGAGCTTCTGTGAGAATTTCCGAGACCCACGCGCTCAAATCATCCGCGTCACTCAAAAGATGCGCCAGCTCGGAACTGGAGAATCCACTTCGCGGGTGAAAGACCCGCCTGAGAGAGTGCCGGATTATCTTTGCCCGAATTGCGTTTCGCCGTTTGTAGAAGTCATCATGATCGGCCAGTGCCAGAATCTGCTCGAGATTGTATCTGTCCGCCTTGCGCCACGCCTCGGTGTCCTCAGTGTGCGCGTTTCTCGGATCGAGCATCCACAACCATCGCCTGTACTCAGTGTGAATTTCCACCGCCGGAAATAGACGGGCGTTCCAAATGCTCCGCTGCCCGGCGGTTAAACCTAAGTCCCAGATATCTTCTGGGTTGGCGCCAACGGCCTCGAGCCATTCGAATACGTCGACTCCACAGAAACTACCGGCTTGCTCGACAGGTTCCTTGAACGTGTCGTCGATGCTGTAACAACGCACAAACCAAACGTCCCGGCCGTCTGCGCTGCGACCCCTAATTACGTCGAGACATGCCCTCGGAGGCAAGGAAATCGGTTCATCGACATCGAGGCCAACAACCACGTTCTCGCCGCCCAGAGTCAGCGATGAACTTACGCGGCAGCCCTCTACCCAGGAAGATGTCCCTTTGACTGCGCCGCCGTCTGAGATTTCATTGTTGATATTGAGAAAGGTCTGCAGATTGGATGCTCCACGGTCCTCCTGCAAGAGCCTGGTCCCGCTGCTGATGATCGCCCTGCTTGTGCCGAAGTCCAGGAAGTCACAATGCCTCAGCAACGTCATGCTGAAAGGCACCGGCGAAAAGGCCTCGAACAGCCTGTCCAGTTCAGCCTTGCTCCATTTTGAACCGCTGTTGCGGGCGGATTGTCGATGTTCGGATCTACAGGCCTCGCCGCCCATCGCACAACATATCTCACGATAGAAATCCAGGCCGTGCTCGGCAACCGCCCGGCCCATCGAGCCGCTGAGAACAAGTTTGCCGTCCCGGCCGGCACAAACCCCGAAAGTGTCCAGCATCCTGGCGGCGGTCTTCGCATCGAAGTTCATTACGCCGATATCCAGGCAGCTCTGACCGTATGCGTCCACGGCCCCTTTTTCTTCCTGCTCTTTCACTGAAGGCTTCTGCAAATAAACTCTTACCTCATCGCCCTGCCCCCTGCAAAAGACGCCGTGTCTGCTTGCCTGCTCGGGCAAAGCATAACAGGCCAATCCAGTGACGCCGTGGTCGGAAAATGTCACTTCAGAAGGCTCGAATCTCAGCAAAACGTCACCCGATGTTATCACCACCTGGCCTGTGCCGGCGGCCGGCTCGGGCAACGCCAGATACGCCGGCAATTGACGATCGAACAAACTCGCGGGTACGGCGGTGTCATTCTTGGACGGGACCGGAACAAATATCTTTCCGCAGGGGCCGTATGCAGGCAACCTCCTCGAATCCCCCCCGGCGTGGACGATCAGAATTCGCAATCCACCGAGAGTCTTCTCCCACGCCTGGGGGTCTGTTGCCCTGGCGTCCTTGTCAGCTTGCTGATTGAGCACTTCGGTCAGGCAATAGAGCGTGCTGCCTCCGCTGCCGATTCGCTTTCCGCCGGGATCAGCCACGACCAACACGTTGCGGATGTTGCTGAGCAGCCCCAGGTCCCGGCGCAATCCAAGTTGCGATTCATACGCGAGGGCCTGCGCCTCATTGGAAGCGGTGATTATGAGGTAGTCCCACTGATCTAATCTTGCCCGCATGTGCATGATAATTGCCCAAAACCGAATCAATTATTGGGTCGTGAGTTTCGCCTAAAACTCTCCGTGATCACTCGCAGGATTTCTTCCAGGCTTGTCTTGGATTCCCAGCCGACCGTCTCCTTGATTCGCTCCAGAGACGGCACGCGCCGCATCATATCCTCGATGGCTCTGCCGTAAGCGACCTCGTAAGGCACAAATTGCTTTTGGCTCTTGCTGTGCGTCATTTCGATTATCTTGCCGGCAAGCGCTTCGATGGAGATTTCCTCGCTCGAACCGACATTGTATACCCTACCGGCTGCGCGCTCGCAATTCATCAGCCTGATGACAGCCTCGACAACGTCGGCCACGTAACAGAAACAGCGCGTTTGCCTGCCCGTACCGTAAATCAGAACAGGCTCGTCGTTGAGCGCCATCTGAACGAATCGAGGCACTACCATCCCGTACTGGCCCGTCTGCCTTGGCCCGATCGTGTTGAAGAACCGGGCGATAACTACACCCAGCCCGTACTGTTGATAGAAAGCCAGACCCAGGAACTCGTCTATCGCCTTGCTGCAGGCGTACGCCCAGCGCGGCATGCTAGTGCTGCCGAGCACAATGTCGTCCTCTTCACTAAAAGGGACCGCTTCGCTCTTGCCGTAGACTTCGCTGCTCGAAGCAATGAAGATTCTCTTGCTGAACTTCTTGGCGATATCCAGCACGATCTCCGTGCCGCCGACGTTGGTTTCGATCGTGTGCACGGGATCCTCGGCTATCAATCTGACACCGACAGCGGCAGCCAGATGAAAAATCATGTCACATCGCTCTGCGAGAGGTTCCATTAACTCGACATTGCGAATATCGCCAGTGACAAGCTCAAAGCCGGCACGCTCTTTGAAAGTCTCGATGTTTTCCAAACTGCCCGTGCTAAGGTTGTCGACGACCGCCACTTGATGACCATCTTCGAGCAGACGCTCCGCCAGATGAGAACCTATAAAACCCGCTCCGCCTGTAACTAATGCTTTCATATCAACCCCAGAGGATTTACTTTTCTCAACAAGAATAGTGAGCGTTGGTCAATTGTCAACATCGAAGATGTGCTCACGTGCGGGGCGCTCCGCTTGGACTTCGTCCCCGTCGGCTGCGCAAAAAGCAAATTCAGCCTCGCTGTAATACCCTAACTCTTAGCGTGAGACGATTTCTCTGCGGTCGTACTCGCCGCGATCACTCGCCGACACAATCTATATCCACGCCCGGCCGCGCGCGGACTGACCGGCAGCCGTTCTACACCATAAGTATCGGCAAATAAAGAACATAGCTTTAGCAAAGACGAACATGTATTTGATTTCTTCTGGCGGGGTGATACCGCACGAACTGACACAGGCGCGCATTGCGGAATCGGCCTGGCAGTCGTTCGGAAAGTGGCAGAGCTTTTGGGTGTAGAGGTAAGGGCTGATATAGAGCAAGGATCAGTTTTTTCCATAGTCCTTGAACTGCCAATAGATCAATCTGTTTGTTAAGCACTATTCTCCCGGAGTACTGTCCACACAGGTGCGGCAAATACGTATTTCGCGTAGCCACAATCCAACGAGAAATGGGCGGTTTGGGACCACAATCACTGTAAGTTCGCAATGTCCGGGACAAAAGCCGTCTGTCGGCGCCTCAGCCGTAATATGTGCAATATGTCTTGTCGGTTTCCCAGACGGTTACGCGGTGAAGGTTCGCCTCGCCGAACTTGCCGACGAGCTTGTTCCACGCGAAAGCCGCGATATTTTCGATGGTGGGATTGGTTTTACCGAATTGCTCGACGTCGACATTCAAGTTCCTGTGGTCGAGCAGTTTTATGAGGTCGTGGTTTACCGTCCGTTCAAAATCGCCTATGCGAAAGTCATTTCTCGTCGCCGGCATCTTTATCGCGATCTCGACAACATAGTTGTGCCCGTGACCCGTGGGGTTGGCGCATTTTCCGAAGACCTCAAAGTTCTCTTGCTCGGAAAAGTCGTGGTTCCAAAGCTTGTGCATCGCGGCAAATTCAAACTTCTCACAGAAATAAACCATTTCCGGATCCCCTGAACTGATGGCAATTCTTCTGAAAGGATTCAGCTTCAAACTCAACTTGCTAAGCCTGGCAGGGCCGAACTTATCGGACAATTGGGCCCAGGCCAACCTCAAGAGTTCCGCTATGGCGAAGAGCCCGATATGTCTGGTCCGGCAAAAATCCTGCTTTATGCGCTCGGTGAAAAGCGGCACAACGAATTCGCGAACGCCCCTGTCGATATCGACTACATTAACGACGAACCCCGTCTCGGGCCCAATGTCGCCGAGAATCTCGACGGACAACTCCAGGAATATTGACAGGCCCTCGCCCGCCGGTTTGGATGCAAAAGAATTGAACCCTGTGCATTCTTGCGACAGAAAAGGATTTATCGAAAACCGCACCTGCCTGGCCAGCTTGTGCATTAGCGAAATCCCTCTGTACCTTCTACTTGTGCATCAGGCTCATAATCTCGCTTCGGCTCTTTGGATCTCTCTTGAATATCCCGCGAAGGGCCGAGGTCACCATTGTCGAGCCGGGTTTCTTTATGCCCCGAATGGTCATGCAGCTATGAGAAGCCTCGAGCACAACGGCCACCCCCTGCGACTTCAAGCTGCTCATTATGAAATCGGCTATCTGGTATGTGAGCCTTTCCTGAGTCTGGAGCCGGCGGGCAAAAGAATCCACGATGCGGGCCAGCTTGCTGACGCCCAGCACCGATCCCGACGGCAAGTATGCGACATGGGCCGAGCCTATAAACGGCATCATATGATGCTCGCAGATGCTGTAAAAGGGGACATTGCGCAGAAGAACGATTTCCTCGTAGTTCTCGGTAAAAACGCTGCGAAGATGCTTCTCAGGCTCTTCGCGCATCCCGCCCAGCAACTCGGCATACATCCTTGCCACTCGATCGGGCGTTTCTTTCAGCCCCTCTCGCTCAACGTCTTCACCGACGGCCAGCAGTATTTCCCTGACAGCTTTCTTTATTCTCTCACTATCTATCGGTTTGTTCTTCTTGGTCATGTTCCTCGCTTCCGTTTGCCCGCACTTTAGTCTTTGGCAGCCGCCAGATTCGCCAGATAAGTCGTAAGCAGCCTCACGCCGAAGCCCGTTGAGCCTTCGGCTGAGAATTCCGTGGGCTTCTGGAACACATCCACGCCCGCGATATCCAGATGCGCCCACTTCGCATCACCGATAAACTGCCTGAGGAATGCCGCCGCAGTGCATGCCCCGCCCCATCTGCTGCCGATATTCTTCAAATCGGCAATCTTGCTCTTCATCTCTTTCGCATACTCCTCGCCGCTCGGCAGGTGCCAGACCTTTTCACCGCTCTGCTGCGATGCTTTCTGAAGCTGTTTTATCAGTTTGTCGTCGTTGCCCATCAGTCCGGCCATGTACCTGCCCAGCGCAACCAGACAGGCGCCGGTCAATGTCGCCACGTCAATAACGGTCTCGCACTTCTGCCTGACAGCGTAGCTGAGCCCGTCACACAATATCATCCTGCCCTCGGCGTCGGTATTCTGGACCTCAACGGTCTTGCCGCTGTAAGTAGTAATAATATCACCGGGCCGATAGCTCGTCCCGCTCGGCACATTCTCAGCCGAGGGGATTATCCCATAAACGCCGATCGGCAATCCCAGCTCGGCGACTGCTTTCATGGTCGCCAACACGGCGATTCCCCCGGACTTGTCGAATTTCATCTCTTCCATATTGGGCGCAGGCTTGAGGCTGATACCTCCGGAGTCGAATGTTATCGCTTTGCCCACCAGAGCGATCTTCGCCTCGGTCCTGCCCGTCTTGCCTGCAGGGGTATGTTTGAGCACGATGAATTTCGGTCTGTGCTCGGAACCGGAGCCGACCGCGAGGACGCCGCCCATGCCTTTTTCAATCATCTGCCTTTCGTCGAAAACCGTGCACTTGAGCGTGCTCGAACCACGGGCCAATTTCTTTGCCTCCGCGGCCAGTGTGGCCGGGTATATCACATTGGCCGGGCGATTTGCAATCGTCCGGGCGTAGTTCTGCGCCTTGCCTACGATGGCGCCTTTCAAGACACCCTTTTTCAGTTCTTTCGTTCTCGCGGTATAAGAATCTATCAACTCAACCTTGAGTGAACCCAACCGCCCATTTCCATTTCCAGTGACAAATTCGTCATAGCGATAACTGCCGAAGCACGTTCCTTCGGCGCACGCCTGCCCCATCGCCGCCGGGTCGAACCTGGCCCCAAACGCGCTGTGAAGCGCCAGGCCGAGAGTTTTCGCCTTCATCTCAACGGACTGTTTCGCCGCGTACGCCGACGCCTTGCGAATCGTATCGAGCGTCACCTTCTTCTTCTCCCCCAGGCCGACAAGCAAGACTCTCTTGGCACCTATCTTAGCGTTGCCGTAGACAACGGCTCCGGTCCCGTCTTTTCCTTTGAAATCACCCAATCTAATCAGTCTGTCGATCGCGCCTTTGAGCTTACGGTCAAGCCCTTTGGTCAGCTTGTCCAGCCCCTTGGCGTCGCAGTACAATCCTACGGCAAGCATGTCTGCTTTATACTCGCGCAGATCGGCAGTCCGTGTTCCCAGTTTCACATCCATGATCTCTTTCATTCTTCCTTCACCTTTGATTCGACATTAACCGTTGTGGTCATAGTGTTGTCTGCTGTATCCTCTTCTCCTGCAACTGGGCTTATCTCTACCTTAAGGATATGGTCTCCGATTAAAGTGTTGGTAGTGTCCCAATTCATCTTTATATCCCTGGAGGGATAGGGATTGTTGTAGTATGTATACCCCCTCCCTTGGCGGCGATAATTAGGATAATAGACTGCCGCAATGTAAAGATCATCTAACTTGTCACCGTTGAAGTCGCCAACAGCATTCTTTGTACTGAAAAATGAACCCGGCTCTTCTCCTTTAAAGATGACGTCCGGCCGTGTGTCAATTGAGGCCCTTTCGTTACCATAGAAAAGGTAAACCCTACCTCTTGGCTTGCCAGAGTGGAGGTAGCTACATGCACCGACAATAAGATCGGGATGATAGTCAGCATTGAAGCAACCAGCCTCAATATGATGTCCAAAACTGGATTTGGCACCTTCTTCTCCATCGAGAACAAGATCAGGTTTAGTATCCATATCTGCCGCACCCCAGTAGAGGTTGACCAGACCTCGGTTCATACTTGCTGGGGCCCCGATGAGAACGTCAGCGAGACCGTCGTTATCAATGTCAGCAAGGCAAACATCGCAACCAAATCTGTCGCCTTGGGCCTGACCGGTAAAAACCTTATCACACACGGTATCCATAGTCTTGCGAGGGCCGCCGTAGAAAAGATAAGCCCGGCCTCTCTCGCCATCCCAGGCCCTTGCTCCTAAAAGAATGTCACCATAGCCATCACCGTTTACGTCCTCGCCAATGTGCCCCTCGCGACCGATCCTGTCCCCTGGAGTTTCTCCATCAATAATTTTACCAGCAACAGTATCCATCGGGTCTCCACCATAAAAAAGATAGACCCGGCCTGTATCAGAGTTATAATAGTTAGCATTAATCATCACATCAGCATATTTGTCATCATCAATATAGCCTATATAGACCTCTCGGCCAAATCCGCCAGTTGTTCTCGGTTCTCCTTCAAGGATTACATCGGCTTCATCGCCAATACCATCGCCACCAAAGAATATGTATGCTCTGCCCTGTCTGTTGTTATATCCAAGTGCTCCTATTACCACATCATCGTAACCGTCACCGTTTATGTCGCCAAGAGCACATCCCTCTCCGAAGTAATCACCAGGATTCTCTCCGGTAACTATCCAATCGGGTTTATCATCAATCCCGTTCTCACTGCCGAAATAGATATAGGCACGCCCCTGCTTATTATCATCATTCCAGTAGGCGGCGGTCACCAAAAGGTCATCGTAGCCATCGCGGTTGACATCGCCACAGCGAGGATAGTTACCGAACTGCTGCACCCCGGTACCCTCGGCATTAAGGATTACATCAACTGTTGCATCAATGCCTCCTTTACCAGCCGCAGATAACGTCACTGACTGGCTTCCTATTTTTAGACCATTAGTGACGTCGGTCAATTTGAAAACAAAAGATTCCCTGCAATTACCCTGATTAGCCACCTTTACCACTACAGGAACAATGGCTCCTTGAGCACAGCTTGAAGGTGCTGACATATTAGTAACTGCCACATCGTGACTTGTCTGTGGACTACGATTAGGGACGCCATTGGCGTCAGCCGTAATAATCAAGACTGATAGAATGACGACCAACGTTATTAGAACTATCTTCTTCATTTTCCTGACCTTTCTTTTTAGTTTTTGCCACCAAGGCAGTAAGACACAAAGCTTTATTGTTTTTAACCGCGGATTACACAGATTTCACTGATTTCTTATTCATTTTAGTCCGCGTCAATCCGCGAAATCTGTGGTTAATTATTTTTTCTTTGTGCCTTTGTGTCTTCGTGGCTCATTTATATTATTTCTTTTTAACGCTTGATTTGACATTAACCGTTACAGTCTTGATGTTATCTGCTGTATCCTTTTCTCCTGCAACTGGAACTATCTCTGCCTTTAGCGCATGCTCACTTACAGAGGCACCGGTGGTATTCCAGTCGAAGTTGATTTCAGTTGAAGAGGGTGGCTTATTATAATACAACCAGACCCGTCCCCGGTTGTTATTATAGCTCCATCCTCCTATAGCAACCTCAGCGAAACCGTCATTGTTTAGATCACCTAATTCAGCTTCGACACCATACCTACTATTTAAATCACTTCCAGTAAATGTATGATCACAAGTTACATCCATTGATGTCTTTGTGCCACCGTGATAGAGGTAAACCCGGCCTCGCTTGTCATTGTTGTAATAAAGGTAGGCACCTATAAGAATATCCCCATAATCATCGCCATTAACATATCCGACACCAGAGTCCACTCCAAAGAATCCCTTGGCATCGCCTGGTTCACCATTAAAGGTTTTATCAGCAACGTTATCAAAGGTTGCACGGCTACTGCCCCAATAGAGGTAAGCACGCCCTTGGTTAGAGCCATATCCATAAGCTCCTAGAAGGACATCCCCGAAATTGTCGTTATCAGCGTCAATTATACCAAGACCATGACCAAAGTAGTCACCGGGATTCTCCCCAGTAAAGGTCTCATCGCAAACCGTATCCATACTTGCGCCAGGGTCACCATAATAGAGGTAGGCCCGGCCCATATTAGTGCCTTCAGGCCACCTCCTCGCTCCTATGAGTACATCAGCGCACCAATCACCATCTACATCCCCCATAAACGCGTCGCGACCAAACCAATCACCGGTGTTCTCACCGTCAAAAGTCTTATCAGCAGTGGTATCCATAGGGTCTCCACCATAGTAGAGGTAGGCTCGGCCTTTCCAGGAATACATAGCAAGGGCAGTTACCAGGACATCATCATATCCGTCATTATTGACATCACCTGCAACTACCATAAGACCAAAGTAACCTCCTTCTCCAGCCTCTCCATCAATAATCACATCAGCATTCTCATCCATATCTGTTCCGCCATGGTATATGTAAACCCGACCATCGTTAGATTCGCCGGAGTAACCCCGAGCTCCAATAATCACATCGTCGAAACCATCACCATTCACATCACCAAATGCACCTCCCGAATCACCAAAATGGTCACCCCTTCCTTCGCCAGTAAAAGTCCTATCAGCGTTCTCATTCAACATACCTTCGCCGCCATAATAGAGATATGCCCTGCCCTGCCCTTGGTTGTACCCATCGGCGCCTATGAGAAGGTCATCGTACCCATCTCTATTGACATCCCCACCGATGCGAACCATCTGACCAAATAAATTCTCTTCATCTACCTCTGCATCAAAGATTCTGTCAACGACTTCATCCAGTCCGCCTTCACGGGCTGAAGACAAAGTAATCGTTTTACTTGCTATTCTTGAGCCATTAGTCGTATCGGTCAATGTAACCGCAAATGTCTCACTGCAATTGCCTTGGTTTCTTACAGTAAGTACCACAGGGACAGTATCTCCCTGAACACAACTTGCAGGTGCTGACATATTGGTAATTGCTACGTCGTGGTTTCGCTGTGGACTACGATCAGGGGCGCCACTGGCGTCAGCCGTAATAATCAAGACTGATAGAATGACGACCAACGTTATTAGAACTATCTTCTTCATTTTCCTGACCTTTCTTTTTAGTTTTTGACTTTTGGCCACAGAGCTCACAGACGCCGTCCTGAGCGAAGTCGAAGGAGAACTCAGAGAATATTATCTTTTTCAACTCTGTAATACAATCTTTCAAAACGTTGCTTTTTATGCACGAGTTTTGTTTTAACCGATCGCAACTTTCTTATTAGTAGTATTTTATGAAGCTTTTTTGTTGGACGAACTTCTTGGTTGCGGCCAAGAGCAAAGCCCGAGGCCGCGCCAAGTTAATCTGTAATACAATCTGTCATCTTCTTGTCTTTTTGTGCGTCATTTTTCTTAACTACAAAACACGCGAAAAGACGCGGAAGAATATTTGGCCCTTCCTTTTTCGCGACATTTAGCGTCTTTCGTAGTTTGATATTTTGGCTGCGGCCAAAGGCTGCGCTGGGTTCATAGGTGTTAACCAGTGCCCAGTACAAATTCCTATCCTTTTCAATTCTTGACTTTTGGCCAAAGAACTCACAGAGAACTCAGAGAATATTTTCTTTTTCAACTGTGTGCATCTCTGCGTTCTCCTTCGACTCGGCTCAGGACGGCGTCTGTGGCTTCTTTCTTTGCTCTTTGCTCTAAATCCGCGTTAATCCGTGAAATCCGCGGTTAATTATTTTTTCTTTGTGCCTTTGTGTCTTCGTGGCTTATTTGTTTTTAGCCCGATGCCGTAGGTAACTTTCGATGAATCCGTCGAGATCGCCATTGAGCACGGCTTCCACATTACCGATCTGAAGATTGGTCCGATGGTCCTTGACCATCTGGTAAGGCTGCATAACGTAGCTTCGTATCTGGTTGCCCCAGGCAATCTCGCCCTTGTTGCCGTATAGTTTCGCTATCTCGGCGTCGCGTTTCTGTTGCTCGAGCATGTACAGTTTCGCCTGGAGCATCTTCATCGCCTGGGCGCGATTGTTGTGCTGGCTTCTTTCGTTCTGGCACTGCACGACGACGCCTGTCGGCCCGTGGGTGATCCGCACCGCCGAGCTGGTCTTATTCACGTGCTGGCCGCCAGCCCCGCTGGCGCGGTAAAAGTCGATCCTGAGGTCATCTTCGTTAACCTCGCTGTCGATCTCGTCCTCGAAATCCGGAATGCAGTCCACGGCTGCAAAACTCGTGTGCCGTCTGCTCTGCGAATCGAACGGGCTTATCCTCACCAGCCGGTGCACTCCGGCCTCACATGAGAGCTTCCCGAAGGCGAAGGGACCGCTCACCTGCAGTGTTATCGAGCGAATTCCCGCCTCTTCTCCCGGAGTGATATCAAGCTCCTTGAACTTAAACTTGTTGGCCTCGAAATACCGGGTGTACATCCTGAGCAGCATATTCACCCAGTCGCAACTCTCGGTTCCTCCGGCGCCGGCGTGAATGCCGAAGAAGCAATTTTTCATATCCTCGGGCCGCGACAGCAGTCCGGCTAACTCGATTTTTTCGCACTTTCGGACGAGCGAGTCCAGATCTTCTTCCAACTGTTCCAGCTCATCCTGGTCTTTTTCGGCCTCCGCCAGCTCGAACAGCTCCTGAAGATCCACAACTTCGCGCTGCAATTCTTCCACAGGCTCGACGATGGACTTAAACGCACTCAATTGAGATACGACCGACTTGGCCGAATCCGGATTGTCCCAGAATCCCGCTTTGGACATCCGTTTTTCGAGTCTTTCCAGTTCGGATTTCTTGCTGGAAAAGTCAAAGCCAGTCCCGGATTTTATCCACCCGGGCCGACAGTTCTGATATTGTTGATCTAAGTTCAGTTATTTCCATAATTCACCGAGGGGCCTTTATATCACATCGAGACAGAACATGCAACCGCCTTATTGCCCGGTGGCTTATCGCAGGCTAAATGCCATTGACAGCGGGCGCCGGCGGGGCTATAGTACGGCAGTCATGAACAGGTCATTTTTCCATTGGCTCTGAAGGAGAATAGTCATGAGGTACACAGCCGCGTGTGGAGCATTGGTCATCTTCCTGGCAAGTTGCAGTCCGGCCGGCACAGCTTCGATAGAAACCCAAAACAAGGCGCAGAGCAGGAAGGTGCTCATAGTCACGGGCGTCGACTACCCTGGGCACAAATGGAAACTGACCGCACCGGTTCTGGCCAAAGCCATAGCGGCGGACAAGCGGCTGGAGGTTACAGTCACGGACAAGCCCGGCGACTTGGCGAACGACAGTTTAGGCGACTACGACACAATCGTGCTGCACTTTATGGATTGGGAAGTTCCCGACCCAGGACCCGAGGCGCGTGCGAACCTCAAACGCGTTGTCAAGAGCGGCAAGGGCCTTGTGCTCGTCCACTTCGCCTGCGGGGCGTTTCAGGAGTGGCCCGAATTCGTCGAGCTTGCCGGGCGTGCGTGGGACCCCAAACTGAGAGGGCACGACCCCCACGGCAGGTTCACAGTCCAAATCACCGACGATAAGCACCCGGCTATGAAGGCAATGACTCAGTTCGAGACGGTCGACGAGCTTTACACGTGCCTGGCGGGCAAGACCCCGATCAAGATATTGGCCAAGGCGCGTTCGAAAGTCGACGGCAAGGATTATCCGATGGCGTTCGTGCTCGACTACGGCAAAGGCCGGGTCTACCACAGCGTGCTCGGGCACGATGTCCAGGCCTTGGCCAATCCGGCTGTCGGCCGGCTCTTTCGCAACGCCTGTGCATGGACTGCCGGGCTGGAACCTTCGGACGAATGAGTTCGTGAAGATAAAGATAGATCGATCAGGAAAGGAGCTTGGAAAATGAAGATTGGTTTTCACACCGACGCGTTCAACTCGGCGTATTTTAGCTTCGAAAAGTGCCTGGATTGGGCAAAGAAGAACGACGTTCATTATATCGAGTGCGGCTTGATCGATGGAGTAAGTTGGATTCATGGGCTGGGCTACCAGCCTCACGTTGCCCTTTATGAAGACCCGCTGCTGCTCAAGCAGAAGATGGATAGTTTCGGCCTGCGCTTTTCGCAAGTAGACGCGGCATATCCGCTTTCGGGCAAGGACGGCCCGCTGCGCGGCGTCCCCTACGTCATGAAGTCAATCCAATGGGCGAACCTGATAGGCTGTCACTGCGTCGATACAACCGACGGGATGCACAAACCCGAAGGGCTCACCGACGACGAGGCGATGGAGATGATGAAAGGTAGCTACGGGCAGATCATCGAGGTCGCCGAGGCACACAGAATTACGGTTAATATCGAGCCGCATGGGTATTTCACCACGAGGCCCGAGATGATGGCCAGGATGCTGGACTTCTGCGACAGCCGTTATCTGCGGATGAACATGGACACGGGCAACACATTCATCGCAGGTGAGGATCCGACGGCCTTTCTCAAGCGGTTCATCGACAAGGTCAGCCACGTGCACATCAAGGACGTCTCCGAGTCTTTGGCCGCGGCTGTTCGAGGCGGCCAGACCGGCATTGCGGTCAGCCACTGCGCATTGGGCGATGGTGTCAACGCCAAGAACATTCGCCGCTGCCTGGAAATCCTGCGGGACCACGGCTACACGGGCGTCCTGAGCATGGAATGCGAGGGCCAGGCGGGTCCGATGATAGAAAAATCCCTGCGTTGGATGAAGGATACGCTCGCCGATTTGAATATCCCGATTGAAAAGTAGCACTAACCGCAATTAGTAGAAGGAGAAACTACAATGAAAGTTGGATTCAACATGTTGCTGTGGACAACACACGTCACAGATGATGATCTGCCTCTGTTTGAATCGATCAAGAAGGCCGGTTATGACGGCGTCGAGATTCCGATCTTCGCCGGCGAGCCGGAACACTTCGAGAAGGTCGGCAAGGCGATCAAGGACAACGGCCTGGGCTGCACCTCTGTGACGGTCATTCCCGACGAGGAGCACAACCCCATCAGCGCCGACGCCGGCAATCGCAAAGCCGCGGTGGAATACCTCAAGTGGGCGATCGACTGCTCGCAGGCGATGGATTCGGACGTCCTGTGCGGGCCTTTCTACCAGCCCCTCGGCGTCTTTACGGGCGAGCCTCCTACAAAAGAGGAAAAGCAGCGTGCAGCCGAGGTTCATAGGCAGGCCGCAGATCTTGCCGCCAAGGCAAATGTGATGCTGGGCATCGAAGCCCTCAACCGCTTCGAGTGCTACTTCCTCAACACAATGGCCGACGCGGCTGCATACGTCAAGAGCGTCAACCATCCCAACTGCCAGGTCATGTTCGATACTTTCCACGCGAACATCGAGGAAAAGGACCCGGTCGGCTGCATCACCGAGAATCTCGACGTGATCAAACACGTCCACATCAGCGAGAATGACCGCGGCACACCCGGCAAGGGACATATCAACTGGCCAGGCACGTTCAAGGCGCTGCGCTCGGGAGGCTACGACAACTGGCTCGTGATCGAGGCCTTCGGCCGGGCGCTGCCCGACCTCGCCGCTGCAACTCGCGTCTGGCGCGATTTCTTCCCCAGCCGCGACGGTGTCTATATCGAAGGTTTGAAGTTTATTCAGGAACAGTGGCAGACCGCAGGCTAAAGAAAAATAAGAAATGAAAACATGTCCCGAGTGAAATCGAGGGATGCAAAATGTAAAATTGAGGAAGTCGTTGCCGCAATGCGGCAACTCCGCAATTTTGATATTTGATATTTGATATTTGAATTTTCTTCTGATGACGGAGGAATTATTATGAACAGAATTCACTCACAATTGATTTGTATTATGCTGCTTAGCGTCATGGGGTTCGCCACGGCGAGCGCAGCCGCTCAAGAAGCCGGCTTCAAACCCATCTTCGACGGCAAGACGCTCGATGGCTGGAAAGCCCCGAATATGAGCTATTGGACCGTGCAGGACGGGATTATCACCGCCCAGTCAACGCAGGACAATCCTGTCAAGAGTAACCAGTTCCTCGCCTGGGAACTGGGCGAAGTAGATGACTTCGAATTGAAGCTCAAGTACCGCATCAGCGGGACGCCCGCGGCCAATTCCGGAATCCAGATTCGCAGCCGTCTCGCCCCGGAGGGCCACGCCGTTGGCTACCAGGCCGACATCGACCGGGCCGGCAGATACGCCGGGGCTCTTTACGACGAGCGCGGCCGGGGGATGCTCGCCGAACGCGGACAGAAGACCGTTATCGGCTCCGACGGCAAGATGACCCAAACGTCTCTCGGAGATGCCGACGCTCTGATGAATATCATCAAACAGGATGACTGGAACGAATATCACATCATCGCCCGCGGGCGTCAAATCATTCTCAAAGTCAACGGCAAGGTAACCGCCGACGTCCAGGACAATGAAGAGAAGAACCTGGAACTATCCGGCGTGCTCGCGCTGCAGTTGCACGCAGGCCCACCCATGAAGGTTGAATTCAAGGACATTCAGTTGAAACGCCTGAAACTCACCGACAGAAAGAAGATCGTTCTGATAGCCGGACCGCGCAGTCACGGCCACGGCGCCCACAAGCACAACGCCGGAATGCTGCTGCTTGGAAAGGCACTCAACGAAAACGTGCCCGAAGTCTATGCGACGACGTATCTCAACGGCTGGCCCAAGGACCCGACCGCCTGCGACAACGCCGACGCGATCGCCGTATTCTGCGATGGTGGCGGCGGACACGTAGCGATGAGGCATCTGGAGGAAGTGGACGCGCTAGCCAAGAAGGGCGTTGGAATCGCCATGCTCCATTACGCCGTCGAGGTCCCCAAGGGCCAGCCGGGCGACTACATGCTCAACTGGACGGGTGGTTACTTCGAGACGTTCTGGTCCGTCAATCCGCACTTCAAAGGCGAATTCAAGGAGCTGCCGAAGCACCCGATCACTCGCGGCGTCAAGCCCTTCTTCATGGATGACGAATGGTACTACCACATGCGCTTCGTAGAGGGCATGGAGAACGTCACGCCCATACTTACGACGGTTCCGCCGGACAGCACGCGCAGAGACGGCAACGACGCCCACGGCGCCAACGCACAC
>JADHXR010000219.1 GCA_016782865.1 Phycisphaerae bacterium | reverse complement strand
GGACGACAATACTCCTGCAAATGTTACAGCCGAAGGTCATGCGGTCACGCCGTCTTTGGCAGATTTCCAAACAGACCGTCCATTCCATCTTGATGCCCTTGAAGGCGATTGGGTGCCGGAACTGATTCTCGCTCAAAACGATGCTGGAACAAGAGCTGACCCCGTTATCGTTGTCAATACGGTTACTGGCGGTCGCTTAGGCATTTTCTACCAGACAGCCGGTCAAGACGATGACCCGCGCGGCGAAGTGATAAGTGAATGGATTAACAACTATGTTCTCACAGGCGGCGAAATCCCCAACTCGCCCGCCTGGAGTCCGGCTCCGGCAGATGGCG
Organism: Phycisphaerae bacterium; assembly: GCA_016782865.1. Lineage (GTDB taxonomy): Bacteria > Planctomycetota > Phycisphaerae > Sedimentisphaerales > Anaerobacaceae > SG8-4. The sequence continues at coordinate 9,214 of JADHXR010000219.1, read as the reverse complement.
CCATTGAGGTAGATACGACGGCGCTGGAGTGGACCGCCGCATACGGGGCTGTCTCCCACGACGTGTATCTAAGCACGGACGCGACAATCGACGATGCGGACCTGATCGGTCAGAGCGTCCTGACAATACAGGTCGCGACCCTGGATCCGGCAGTGACTTACTACTGGCGGGTCGATGAAGTCGACGCCGATGGAAACGTAGTCGAGGGTGACGTCTGGAGCCTTTCGACGCTAGCTCTCGAGGCTCACTTCCCGAGCCCGGTCGATGGCGCAACCAATGCCGTCGCGGTCGTGTTGAGCTGGACGCCCGGCAAGAATGCGATCATGCACAACGTCCACTACGGTACTGATCCGGCGGCGCTACTGCCTGTATCAATGATGCAGATGGGTACAACGTATGATCCCGGCGCGCTTGATCCGGATATGACCTACTATTGGAGAGTCGATGAGTTTACTCCCGCCGGGACTGTTACCGGCCCGGTATGGAGCTTCTCAACGATTGGCGCGGTCACGCCGTCCGGCATTCCGGATCTGATTGCACAGTATGAGTTCGAGGACGGTGACGTCAGTCTTTCGGCCCTGGATACCTCAGGCAACAACCATCACGGCCCGCTGCTCGGCGATGCGAGTATCGCCGGAGGCGTGCTGAGCGTGGACGGAGACGGCGACGCCGTGGACGCCGGCAGTGATCCGGCCTTCCATCCGGCCGGCTCCTTCAGTATTTCCGCCTATGTCAACATCCATGGCTGGGGCGGCGACTGGGGCAATGCGATTGTCGGCACGCGCGGTGAGAGCGGTATCGGCTGGCAGTTGCGCAGATGGGGCAGCAGTCAGAACCTGACCTTCACATTGAGGGGTACTTCAGGTGACGACGACCCACAGGGTACTATAGTGCCGCCGCTTAACGAGTGGATTCACGTCGCGGCAGTTTACGATGTCGATGCCGGTACCAGAGCTGTCTACGTCAACGGTGCCCTGGATGTCCAGATTGCCGACGGCGGTGCGGTTGCTGCAAGCGACCACAACATGTTTATTGGAGCCAGAGCCAGCGGCGGTAACACCCCGGAAGCATTCTTCAATGGCGACATTGATTACGTGCGCATCTACAGCCGTGCTCTGACGATCGAAGAGATCAGGGTCACGGCAGGCGTCGAGGCGCAACCGTGGAGTCCCGATCCGGCCAGCGGCGCTGCTGGTCTGTCGTCCGCCACTGTGGTTCTGTCGTGGCTCCCCGGCGAAGGTGCTATCCTGCAGCATGTCTATCTGGGCACCGACGCGGCTGCGGTTGCCGCTGCCGATGCGACCGACAGCACGGGCATCTATCGTGGTCCTCAGCCTATGACCACTTATGATCCCGGCGCTCTTGCCAGTGCTGCGACCTACTATTGGCGCGTAGACCAGTGGAGTCCCGACGGCATCGTAGCCGGTCCGGTCTGGAGCTTTGGCACTGCCCTTCTGATCCCGGCTGGCGCAAACCTTGGGGCCCCGACGAGCGATGTCCCCGGATTCCAGATCTATGCGTTCATGGCGCAGGATACAGCAGGTTGGAGTTATAACGCGCTCAACGAGATCCTCGATACCGGATTGTTGAATGGGCTTGCCGCTGATCCGGCCAGCGAAGGGACTCGAATCGACGAGTTCGTCAACCTGCGTGATACCGGCAACGGCGCGTTCAGCGAAGGCAACGGCTATCCTGATGCGGCGTTCCCCGGCATCGACCCGGACGAAGTTCCGGCACAGGACCCGGCCGCCGGCGATGACGACAACAACTACGGCGCCGAGATTCGCGGCTGCGTCCACCTGACCGCTGGTATGCACCAGATCGGTGCCAACAGCGATGACGGCACGATTGTCTGGATCGGCGGAATCGAAATCGGCAGGACCGGTGAGTGGAAGGGAGCTTCCAACGTAGACCTGCCCACCTTCGAGGTCGAAGTGGATGGTTACTATAACCTGAAGGCCCGGTGGTTGGAAGGCGGCGGCGGATCGTCGGTCGAACTGCACGAGATTCTTGCCGACGGAACACGTCTGCTGTTGAACGACGTTGCCAACGGCGGTTCGGCTGTCTTTGCCCCCGGTCCCGAGGTGTTGAAGATCGATTTCTCGGGCACAACAGGTCCCGTAGAGGCAGGTTTTAGGGCGTACGTCGCCGATCATGAGCAGGCCGACACGTTTACGTCACAGACCTTCAGGGCCTTTGGTGCGGTTGTCACCCTGACGCCGAGCTGGGCGGAAGGGGCCACCCGCCAGGCGATGCAGATGATCGCTCGTGGCGCCAACGCTTACACCGGCGCCAAAGTCGATCTTCTTGGGGACTGGACCGGGACCGATACCCGGCAACCCGGCAATCCCATGGTCTTGACGATCAGCGGACTGCCCGCGGGCACTTATGAGTGGACGTCCTACCACCATGATAATGACGATCAGAGCGGTATTTTTGACGCGACCGTTAATGATGCGGCCGGTTCTGTAACAACAACGGACGTTGATATCTCGCATTCCAATTCGAGGAATGGCGACCCCGATGTAGTGATGGACTTTGCAAATGTGACTACTTTCTCCACGATAATGGTTTCCGATGGTGTAAACGATATCAGCCTGTCCTTCAGTATGACGTCAGGTACGGAATCCGCTGATCCGGTTCACCTGAAGTTCTTCGTGATGAACGGTTTTGAGCTGTCCCTCGCACCGTAACATTGGCGCTCCGGCCTGAGGACGGACAGCGCGTCTGTTCTGAATGACTGTATCTTTGTCAGTAAACGAAGGCCGGACTATTGTGACTTGATAAGTTGGGGGCCTGTACTGATTGATTCGGTACAGGCCCCGATTGTTTTTTGGTGGCAGGTGAGGGGGATTCTCTGCTGCCGATGCACCCCATCGAGCGGTCACAGTGGTGCGAAATGTCAGGAGAATGATAACGGAAAGAACTTGACTATTGTTACTATGCCAAGACGACCCGTTCCGCATCGGCTCGGCGGTAACAAAGGCCACGCCAGTCGTTCCTTGGTGGCATGGCTTTTGAAGACCCTGCGCTCGATGCTACACTAAATTGCCAGCCGAGCCTATTTCGGCTCTTGCGGATAATGAGCAGGTGGGCTTTCGACTGGCATCGCCGCGCTGGTACAGGGTCAATAGAACAAACGTGATGCGGGTAGAGGCAGGAGCCTTGCGTCGAATGGACCGTTTTCTTTTGGCCCTCATCTTCTTGCGAAGGGCCAAAAGAAAACTTGTTCGGCATGTTGATCTTATGACTCTTGCGGTAGATCGATGTGTGGACCGGACAAATCGGCACCCCGTTCGGCAGGCTCAGGGCAAGGCTCTGGAGTTGATTCGAGAGAAGAATCGTCTGGACAGAGGCCCAAATTGGGGCGGCTGGCGGCGGTTCCCGATCTGTACGATATGGTCGAACTTGCAGGGCATTGTACGCTTTGAAATCCCGCTCTGGTATCACCGGACACAGATTCTCTCTTTTCCCTTGGAAAAAATGAGGGACAAGAGAGAATCAACCTTGTGTTTCGTGCTCGATGATGACAACAGTCTCTTTCGCCCATTCGCTACCCACTGATTCTTCAAGAGAGCCGGTAAAAAATTGTTATATTATTGGACTTTTTTCTTGACGCAAGCCGGTGCGACGTGGTATAAATAAACTTATTGGACTTTTAGTTTGGCTTTGTGGATTTTGGCTTTCCGATGTGCAGGAGTGTCCGTTTGTTCCTGGGCAAGCAAGCCCGAGCGTTCAGGTGAAGGAGCGTATTAGGAGTGAGGTGGTGTTTTGAGTCTAAGATCATCGCATTTCAACTCGCAGCGTAAAGGGTGATTTCTGCGAGGAGGGTGAAGTACGGCCAGGTTCTGAAACAGTTTTTTTCTGATACGCAAAGGATTTAGTTAAGATTCCCTCTTGCCTGTCCGAAAGCTGATTGTTACGGGTACTACCAAGGAAACGTGAATGCCTGTTCTTAGCGACGAGTGTTTTGGTGTGTAGCCAAAGCTACGGATTAGGCGTTCAAACAAACTAAATTGAAGGAGACCTATCATGTGTAAGAGACTGTTTGTTTTGTTAACTTTTGTTGTGGTGCTGGGACTGGTCGGTGCGAATGTCGCAATGGGCGGGTCGGTTGACATCAACATTACCGATGAAAATGATGATGTCGAAGAACGGCTCGACAGAGGTAACGTGCTCGATATGGGCAGCAGCGACTTGGAATTGGCCTATGAAGACGTGGGTATGGGCGATCCCCAGGTGACAGGGTTGCGCTATCCTGGTGTCAATATCCCGAAAGGCAGCACAATCTTAGCTGCATCGGTTCAATTCCAGGTAGACGAGGACAAGGGCGGCACAGAACCTGTCAATTTAGTGATCGAAGGCGAGCTGGCTGCCGATGCCGCTGCGTTTGCTAACGTTGCCTTTAATGTTACCGAAAGGGCCAGAACCACAGCACAGGTGCTCTGGAGTGTGCCGAATTGGACTAACGTAGGGGACCGTGGTCCTGATCAGGCGACCCCAGACCTCGCTGCTGTCATTCAGGAGATAGTCGACCAGGACGGCTGGGTTAGCGGCAATTCCCTGGTACTCATCATCAGTGACGACCCGGCCAATCCTTCCGCAGGCGTTCGATGTGCTGAGTCGGAAGGCGAAACGGCTATGTTGCATGTGGACTTTAGTGCTTCAGTTTCCTTTGCTCCCACTCCGGCTGATGGTGCGGTTGAGGTAGATTCAACTACTTTAGAGTGGACCGCAGCAGACGTAGCGGTCTCCAACAAGGTATATCTGAGTACCGATGAGACAGTTGACGACGCGGACTTCCTTGCCGAGACCGAGCTTGCAATTCAGATCGCGGTTCTGGACCCGGGCGTGACCTACTATTGGCGAGTCGATGCAATCGAGGCCGACGGAACCGTAAACACCGGTGAGGTCTGGAGTTTTGCTACGATAGCTCTGGAGGCACATTTCCCGAGCCCGGCCGACGGTGCTACGGGAATCAATACTCCTGCAACCCTCAGTTGGACGGCAGGCAAGGTTGTGATCATGCACGATCTGTACCTGAGCACGGACGAAGCGGCCGTTGCCGCACGCGACATGAGCACCTTCAAAGGCAAGCTCATGACTGCCTCGTATGATACAGGTGCGCTGGAGCTGTTTTCGACCTACTACTGGGCCGTCGATGAGTTTACGCCCACCGGTACGGTTGCCGGTCCGGTCTGGAGATTCTCCACACCGAAGTACGTGATCATCGATGACGGGGAGACGACTCTGAATTATGACAACACGGCTGAGCCTTACGTGTCTGAGGCGGCCATTGATACGCCGATGGACTTGACGGGCGGTGGTTTTGTTTCGGACCTGACGCTCCGCTTCAAGGGTGCAGGGGCTAATCTCAGCATCGACGAAGCGACCGGGACCTACGAGATCGCTGGTTCCGGTGCCGATGTCTGGGGTTCAGCCGATCAGTTCCACTATGTGTACAGAGAACTGACAGGCGATGGCACGATGATTGCTCGTGTTGTCAGCAATGGCACAGGTTCAAACCTCTGGGCCAAGGGCGGTGTCATGGTTCGCCAGAGCCTTGCAGTCGGCTCGACACATGCCTTAATGGGTATAACGGGCGGTGAAGGTGGAGGCGGCGCCTTCCAGTGGCGTCCTGTTGCCGACGCTGCTTCGAGTTCAGCTCATGATATGGCCGCTGGTATGGCGCCCGGGTATTGGGTGAAGTTGGAGCGAGTCGGCAATGCCCTTAGCGGCTCTTTTTCGGCCGACGGCGTGACCTGGACCCAGCAGGGCGACGCGCAGACGATTGAGATGGCGGACCCCGTTCTTGTCGGCCTGTTCGTTACCTCACACGCAGCCGGTGAGATACGCACGTACACGTTCGACAACGTCAGCATTGACGGCAACGTAAGTGCCGACGACATGTCTGCAGACGTTGACTCAGTCAGCGGCAATTCCGCCGAGTCGATTTACCTGACGCTGGAAGATATGACTGGTGCGAGCGCCACGGTGGTTCATGCGAATCCTGCAGCCACACGGATTGAGGACTGGCGACAGTGGACGGTTCCGTTAGGCGAATTCGCCGGCGTTGATCCGGCCCTGGCCGCAAAGCTGTACGTTGGCGTAGGTGATGGAAATCCCGGTGGTGCCGGCGCGATTAGCGTCGCCGAGATCAGGGTGAATCCGGCAGCCCCGGATATCATCTGGGTCACGGGCGGTTATGATGACAACGCCGACGGCCTCCCGGACGATGCGCCCTGGACGTCTTTACTGGAGACTCAAGGCTATAGTGTCGATTATGGTAAGAGCTACGTCGATCTCGACGATGACAAGATCGCGGCTCTGAATGCCGCCAAGCTGATCATCATCAGCCGCAACAGCAACAGTGGTGATTATGACGACGGCGATGAGATAGCCCAGTGGAACGCGATCACGACGCCGATCATCAATAGCTCGACCCATATCGTCAGGAGCAGCCGCTGGAAATATGTGGATTCCACCACCATCGTGAGTTTTACTCCTACGATGGTTCTTGCGGATGGCACCGAGATACCGGGGATCAATGCAGATGTAGGTCCAGCCTCATTCATTGATGCTGCTCCTGGTAACGGTGTCGTGCTCGCGACGGGCGACGGCTTGCCCTTCATTATCGAATGGGCAGCCGGGGTAGAATACTACGATGGCGCCGGTCAGATTGCCGGCGGTCCGCGTATGTTCTTCACCGCCGGCTCACAAGAGACCGCCGGCGTCATCGGTCGCGGCGAGATGAATCTGCACGACGAAGCCCTGGCGGTCTTCCTTGACGCTGTCAAGAAGTACGCCGGAAGCGATGTCACCGTGCCGGGCGATATCGTCAAGGGTGTTCCCGATGAACCAAGAGATGGTTCGGTTGCTGGTTGGCCTGATGGCGAGTATCCCGGGTTAGCGGTCGACGACGATGTGTCGACCAAGTATCTGCACTTCAAGGGTGAGGTCGAGCCGACTGGCCTTAAGATTACGCCGTTGGACGGGCCGACTATTGTTACCGGGCTGGCCTTAACAACAGCGAATGATGCAACGGAACGTGATCCGATTTCGTTTGAACTCTCCGGTTCGAATGCGGGTATCGATGGGCCGTATGAGCTGATTGCCTCCGGCGATGTCGTCGATTTTAATCAGGCAGACGCATGGCCGCGCTTCACAAAGAACGCAACGCCGATTCTGTTTGGCAATGCCACGGCATACGCTCACTATCAGATTATGTTCCCGGCCGTTCGTGACCCTGCGAGCGCCAATAGTATGCAGATCGCCGAAGTCGAGCTTATTGGCGTCATCGCCAAGAGCAGCTACGCTTATGATGGTGATATAGCCACCGGATCTCTGGACGGAACGTGGGATCATGATAACGGTTCCGACGAATGGGACGGATCAGGCCCCGGTGCAGGCAATCCCGGTGGTGCTGCGGCGCTCGTCGAGGATGGCGTGACCTTCCTGCGTATCCAGGACACGGGCGATCCCAGAGATTACGGAATGGGTGACCCTGGTAGTAACCGCAAGATCTATCTTACCCGCCTGACCGATATCAGTCTGGATGGATTGAGAATCGAGGCAAGGATCCGCGTGGCAACGACGGCTCCTTTGGATGACCAGCATCCTGATGGCGGCGGCGGAATTGCACCGTGGCCGGCAGAAGGTATCGGCTACCACATCAGGGACGGCGGCAAGGGTATGATCGGTGTCTCCGACGGCGTTGGGATCATTTCGTTCTCCCTGGCGCAGGCCGGTGAACCGATGTTTGAGAGTGTGACCACCGATGTGCTTGTGATGAACAGCCTTGTGGGCACAGAGCCTACAAGCGATGTAGACACCGGGGATGCAGCAAATGCAGTGGCCTTGAACATGATGGTTGTAGATGATGCTACCCAGTGGAATACCTTTGTGATTGACATTGTCGCAGGTGGAGCGGGCACGCACGTAGTGACTGTGTCTATCAATGGCGGTCCGGCAGAGTCTTTCGATGTGACCTTGGGCAGCGATCTTGAGGCCGATAGTCCTTTCATTACTATTGGCTCGCCCGGAACCGGTGGAATCACTGCCTTTGATGTTGACTATCTCTCAGTTCAGTAATTAATGAGAGTTCGGCTACATCCGAGTAGTCGAAAGAATGCTGTTCCGGGTTGAAGAAAAGCCCGGCATAAGGATAGCTAAATTAGCGTTAATTTGGGGCCTGTACCGAGTAATTCGGCACAGGCCCCGTTGTTTTTTGGCCTTCGAGCGAGAGGTTTCGGGTATTCACTTCGCGGCTTTCTTGGCCGCCGGCCCAACGCGGCGCAGGTAGGTATTGCATGTCTCGGCGCCGATTGGTATAATGCACGACGAATAGAAACAGAAACTAAAGTCGCCGGTGGCGGATGACGGAGGTGCACAATGTTCTTTAGAAGGCCGCAAGCCGATCCAGAGATTTCCAAAACGACGCGAGATGGCGACGATTCGATCCCTACGCCTGGGCGGTGCCCAAAGACGGGCAGATACCTCGGGCGCGAAAATAAGAAGGTAGGATGGGCAGGTTTCCTGCCCATGCGGTTCAACATACGTTACCTTAACAGCATGGGCAACAAGCCTGCCCTGAGCAAGCCGAACGGGTTGCCCATCCTGTGGCTTCTTCCGGTGGCCGGGTTGCTTTCGCTGATCTGGTTTCTGATCCGCGTCATCCCCAAGCCCTCCCGTGCGACGTATCCCTGCCAGCGCCTTGCAGCGCCGCTTGCGAGCGGTTTTGTGGTCTGGATCGCCGCTCTTGTCGCCTCGGCTGTGGCGTACCGCAAGGCCAGGCGGTTTTTTGACAAATCGCGTTATGCCATTGCAGGGCTTTGCGTAGCTCTGAGCGTAATGGCGATGTGGTTGTCTCTGAGTTTCACTGCAGAGGCCCCGGCGACGGCGGCATTTGTGCCGAGCGAGCCGGCCAACAGCCCGATGGGCGTCGCAAAGGGAATCCATCCCGGGCGCGTCGTCCTGGTCCGGGACCCCGGCGCAACCAGTTGGGACGGCTCGACCGGAAGATGGTGGGATGATGACAATACCGACCAGGGAGCGGTCGATGTGATGGTCTCCAAGACCATCCAGACGCTGACGGGCCGGGCGAGCGATGCAGATTCGTGGGATGCACTCTTCAGGCACTTCAACGATCTCAGGGGGCGCGGCGAGGTCGGCTATCAGCCGCCAGAGAGGATCGCGATCAAGATCAATATGAATC